>JBKJIP010000142.1:0-7146 GCA_046598515.1 Fimbriimonadaceae bacterium
CATTGAGAGTCACCGGACCAAAAACAAAAACGGATCGCCTCAAGCGATCCGTTTTGAACCTGAAATCTGGTCGGGGCGACACGATTCGAACGTGCGACCTCTTCCACCCCATGGAAGCGCGCTACCAAACTGCGCCACGCCCCGAAAGCGTGAACGGTCATGATACCCGAGGGCCAAACCCAAAAAGCAGGTAACCCCGGACCCCATCAAAGGAACCGAAAGGGGAGGCGCAACGTTGGAAGAAATCTCTGGCACCGAGTCGGCCAAAGGCGAAATTGCAGGCATTACGGGAATCTTTCGGATCGTCCCATCCAATCGAAAGGTTCGCTTAGCTTCGCCGGCTTCGGTAAACTTGCCAGGTTAATCGGGATATCGGGCGAATGGCATCTTGCACCCTTAGGGGGGGCATAGCTCGTCTCCGATAATAGGATTTAGCGAGGTTAGGCGTTGTTAAAGGCTTACTGGATTCGTTTATTGCTGTTTGCGGCGAGTGGGGCATTGATTGCTCTGGTCGCCTCGTCACTGGTCCAACCGAAGTATGAGGCGATCCTCGATCTCCTCATCGACCAGAAGACCGTCATGCCGAACGTCCCCATCAGTGGGGCGGATTCTTCGGTGTCTGACCTTCTCGACTTCGCCCGTTCGCGATCGTTGACCACCCAGGTGCAGACGCTCACGTCGTTCGGAACCATCGTGGCCGCGTGTAACCGCGTCGCCGCTTTGAACCCGGCCACGCCGCGAATCGTCCTTGGTGACGGTTCGGATCTGGATCCCATCATGGTGATGGACTCGATCACCGTCACGGCGGAAGCTCAATCGGACATCATCAGCCTTCGCGTTCGCCACCACGACGTCAAGATCGCGCAGGACATCGCTCGCGAGATCTACAACGCGTTCAGCGAAACCAGCCGCCGAAACACCACGGAGCTCGCGCTCCGCGCCATGAAGAAGCTGCAAGAGATGTCGGGCGGCATGAATACGAAGCTGCAGGCCATCGATAAGAAGATGACCGACCTCAAGCTTAGCGTCGGCTCGGCTGACCTAGGCAAGACGATCGAGGCCGAAACGGCCATGCTTACGAACCTCAAGACCGCTCGCGATGCCGCGATCTTCGATGCCGCAACTGCCGAACAGCGCGTCAAGGAGCTCGCAAGAGCGCTGAACGATGCCAAGGCAACGGAAACCACGCGATCCACGCAGCCGAATCCTTACTATCAGAACATCGAAACGAGCCTCGGCGGCGCCGAACTCCGATTGAGTGATCTGCGCGTTCGCTATACGGACGGGCACCCCGACGTTAAGACCGCTCTCGCCCAGGTTGCCAAGCTTCGAGCCGACCTTGCAAAGACGCCGAAACAAATCCCGAATAACTCGTCAGTGGAAGGCCCGGGCGCGCTCTCGAACAGCCTCAAATCTTCCCTCGCCGAAGCAAGATCTGCCTACGAAGGATCGATGGCCCGAGCGAGCTCCGCCAGTGGGAAAGTCGCCGAGAAGGAACAGCTCCTTCAGAAGTTCCCGGCTATCCAAGCCCAGTACACCGATCTCGCCCGCCAGACGGTCTCGCTCGAAAAGGTAAAGATCCAACTCGACGAGAGCCTGCAGTCGCTCGAAGCTGCGAAGACGGGCCGTTTGTCGGTCGTTACCGCCGTTACCGAGCCGATCGCGATGCCGTATCCGGTTAGCCCGAAGACGGCCATCAACATCCTGTTCGGCATCGCCGCCGGCCTCATCTTCGGCGTTCTTTCGATGCTCGCCACGGAAGCCAAGCGACAGCCGGTGCGATCCCTCGCCCAGCTCAACGCTCTCGCTCTCAAGCCGGTCTACCGACTGGTCCCCGAGCTTCGACAGCCGTATCGCGGTCTCTCCAAGGCTCCCGCCGAGGCGTTCGACTCGCTCCTGGCGAACTATCTTCGCTCGGGCAACCGACCGTACCGCGTGGCCGTTGTCGGCCTCGTCAAGGACTCCGGCGCTTCCACGACGGCGATCAACCTCGCCATCGCCGGTTCGCGCCACGGCGCCCGCGTTCTGCTCGTCCAGTGCGATCCGCGCGGCGGTATGAGCCGAATGTCCGGCAAGCAGCCTCCGGCGGAAGGCGAGTTCACCGAGATCTCGCCGCTCGTGAAGGGCACGTCGGCCGAGTCGATCCTAACGCTCTCGGGCGATCGAAACCCCGAGATCACCGCCGACATCCGAAACCAGGAAGCCGACCTCACGGTCATCGACCTCGAGCCGACCACCAAGTCTGCCGAGTACGCCTTCCTCGCGCCGCACGTCGATGAGGTCATCCTCCTCGTTCGCGCGGGCCGGTCGAAGTCAGTCGAGTTCCTGCAGGCGCAGCAAGCGCTCAAGGAAGCCGGTTGCAAACAGGTAACCGTCGCCTTCACCCGATCGAGCGACCTTGCGGTCGTCACCGAGTCGGTGGACCCGGACATGGAATCGACGCCGTCGGTTCCGAAGTCGCTGGAAGAGTAGTTTCTCTTCTTCTAAAGGCCGCATCCGTAAAGGATGCGGCCTTTTTTGTTTGGTCCAGCGCACAGTGAACCAATGTGGGCCGCGAATGCTCGTGTCACGGCGACAGCATGGAAAGCATCCTAGAGTCATGAAATGAAAGCCAAGCGGCCCATCAAGGCTCCGCCGCGACACAAGCATTCGCGGCCCACACTTGGGCTTACTACTCATAGGAAACCAGTCTGCAACCAATCGCCACGCCCCGGCGTCGGTTAAAATGGACACTCGCGCGGACACTTCTGGCGCGGGACCATGGCCGAAACCAGCTTCAAGGAAACGCTTACGGAGACGTACGCCGCCGACATCGCCAACCGATTTGGACCCGCCGCTCCGCGGATCCTTGCTTTTTTGCGGTCGCTGCCCGATCCTGCCGGCGCGGCGGAAATGCTGCGACAAAGCCCGGAGGGTCAAGAGCTGGTCGCCCGACTGGAAGCCTGCGCACCGTGGGTGCTTGGTTCGCTCTTGGCCCACCCCGACCTCTGCGATGAGATTCTCACGGGGAGTCTTTCGGCACCAGTGTTAGATCCAATCGGCAGCTTGCCTCTCGATGCATTGCCCGGAACGGTGGCACGGGAGTTCCTTCAGACTCGGGTTTCCCTGCTCGCGCACTGGGCGGCCAACTGCGGAGATGGTGGCGAAGTCGGGCTGAACGGCCTCGCGGAGTCGCTCCTGAGCCATATCCACCGCCGCTTACAGCTCTCCTTCTCCATAATCGCCCTTGGCTCGCTGGCCAAGATGGATCTGGCCCCGAGTTCGAACATCAATGTATTGCTGCTCGCATCGGGAGGCGACGGGCCGCGCAACGATCTGGAGACCCATGCCTTACTTGGCTTCTTCGAGGGGCTGCGCCACTATGGGCTGGATGTCGACCTCGCTATCCAAAGAATCTATGGGCGGCTGTACATGAATCCGGGCGGCCTTTCCGGACTCCAAGTTTCCACCCTTTCCCCCGCCGAGTTCGTCGCCCTCTCGGTGAGTCGGCCCTTGATCGGCGAAGCCGAGCGCACGGTGGAACCGACGCCCATGACTCCCCAGCGCCTTCGAAGTCTGCTCGCCTACAAAAAGAAGCTGGAGACCGAGCTTGTGCCCATCCGGTATCGCCGGCGGAACGTCAAGTTCGGAGAGGGCGGGCTCTCAGATATCGAGTGGCTGCTCATGCTCCATGAAGCCCGCTATCCCACCGCCACGGACCGCACGCGCCCTTTCCCGGGCGAGAAGGGACCGGCTGAGGCCTGGAAGACGCCCGAGCGGTTGAGCCGCCTTAGCACGGCGCACCTTCTCACTCCGATGGAGAAGGAAGCGCTGCTCGCCGCCTATCACCACTTCACCGAAGTGCGCACGAGGCTGTACCTTTTGAGTTTCCACACGGATGTCGTTCCCGAAAACCCCGATAAGCTCGACCGTCTGGCCCGTTGCATGGGGGAAGATGAGGGCAACGAGTTCTTGCGCGATCATGAGTCGCATCGTGACGCGGTGCGAGGAATCTTTATTGATTCAATGGAGCGGCTGCACGCATGACCTTCGCCATCCTATTTGTGGCTGCCTACTTCTTAGGCGCGATCCCCGTTGGCTACCTGGTGGGCAAGGCGAAGGGTATCGATATCCGTGCCGTCGGCAGCGGCAACATCGGGGCGACGAACGTGCTGCGGACCCTGGGCAAAGGGCCTGGCTATGCCGTGTTTTTCGCGGATGTTCTCAAGGGCTTCATTCCCGCCGTTGTGGCCCGTCAGTTCGGCTTCGGCAATGATCTCTGCTTCGTGATTGGATTGGGGGCCGTCTTCGGCCACTCTCTTTCGCCCTTCCTTGGCTTCAAAGGGGGCAAGGGAATCGCCACCGGTCTCGGCGCGATGCTCGGCAGTGTCACGCTGGTGGGTCTTGGCTCCTTCGCCATTTTCACCCTATTCATGGCGCTCACCATGACGGTTAGCCTTTCGTCGATTGCGGGCGCCGCTTCGCTGCCGATCTGGGGATTCGTCTTTGCCGAGACTTGGCCCATCCGTATTGTTCTGCTGGTCATGGGCGGTTACATCATCTTTCGTCACCGAGCAAACATTGTTCGGATACGTCAAGGTGTGGAGCCGAAATATGGACAAAAGACTCACGATGAGCCCCCGCCAGGCATTCTTCCGCGGGCTATTAGCCTCTTCATTTCGATTGGGATCGGTGTGGCTTTGTACTTCAGCCATTTCCATAACCCAGAAGCCACACCGGAGCCGGCCCAAAGCAATGCCAACGTTCCGGCGAACTTGAACGTCTGATCCCTCAGGAATGCCGGACTTATCCATCGCGATCGGTTGCATGGTTTGGGTGCCTGTCGCGGCCTGGACGGTCACGATGATCCACTATATGATCAGCGACGAAGTCGATGTCATCACCGGCATCCTCTGCGTTTTAGTCGGCCTGGTTCTCGGCGCTTACACGATGATGTCGAAGGATCCGGTCACTCGACCTTACTTCGTCGTGGCCGCTCTATCGATGCTCGTCCTCTATCCGTGGTTCCGAAACATGATGGAGAAGCGGGAACTGCGCGGCATGGAGGTCGAGGCGATCGAGCGGGCATATGAGAATCTCGGTAAACAACCCACCCATCTGGGCGCAAAGATGAGGATCGCCCGGGGGCTGTATCTGCGCGGATTCACAAAGGAAGCGATCACCCTCGCGGAGAAAGCCCTGGAAAGCACGCCCAAGCGGCTCGCCGAGGACGAGCACCGCATGCTACGGGATTGGAAGATGGATGTGCCTCCCTTCGAGCCGCTCCGGTGGATGAACTGCCATCACTGTTCGTGTAACAACGCGCCGTCGGAGTTTTTCTGCGCCCATTGCGGACGGCCCCTTTGGGAAGCGGTGGCCAAGCAGACCGCCTTCTCCTCAGACTCGCTGAACCTCTTGTTGCTTCTCTGGTTGGCCGGAATCGTCGGTCTTGTGGGCATTCCTTTGGCTTCCGCCTACGTTTCACCGCAACTCAAAGTTGTGGCAGTCGTCGGTATCCTCATAGCCGTAGCCGCTATCGCGCTTTTCGCACTGCGCCGCTACCGCACGACTGCATGAAGCTGCTAGACCGCTACGTACTCCGCGAGCTCATAGTCCCGTTCCTCATTGGGTCGGTGACGCTGCTTCTCATGTTTCAGGCGAACACCCTGATCGCCTTCATGAAGCAGTACGCCTCGCAGAACGTGCCGATTCTGGCAATCATTCAGCTTCTGCTTTACAAGACACCCGAATTCTTGAAGTTCACGCTGCCGAGCACCATGGCCCTGGCGTCGAGTTTGGCCATGTCGCGTTTAGCCCGGGAAAGCGAGCTCACCGCGATGCGCTCGGCGGGAGCGTCGATCCGCCGGGTTGTCGTTCCAATCGGCGTGTTCGGTGCCGTTGTTGCCGTGGGCAATTTCTTGATCGTCGACCGGCTTCAGCCCATTGCAGAAACGAAGTTCAAGGAAGTCGTGAACAAAGCCGTCATGCTGGGAACAGCTCCCGTTTTCGTTCAGAACATATTTTTTCGCGCGGGCCGCATGAACGTTTTCTTTGGTTCTGCTCAGCGTATGCAGAACGGAGCGACGATGGTGCGCGACGTGATGCTCATCGAGCACCAGGAAGCGGGGAAGTTGTCCATCATCACCGCCGAAGAGGGCACCTTCGATAAGGGGATCTGGCGCTTTGAGAAGATGATCCTGCGGGTCATGAAGGGCGATCAACTGGTTAGCTTCCGGACGAAGAAGGAAGGCACCATCGACCAGAAGATCACGGTCGAGGACATTTTCTCTTCTCAGCAGCCGTCTGAGTTCACGACCAAGGAACTGAGCAAGCAGATCGGGATCGAAAAACAGGCGGGGCGCCAAACCCGCCCCCTTGAGATTGAATACCACTCTCGCTACGCGCTTCCGTTCGCCTGTCTGATCATGGCGATCGCGGGGCCGGGCTTCGCCGTCCGATTCGGAAAGTCCGGCGGTTTCATTGGCATTCTGTTGGCGGTTATGTTAATGTGGGCGTATTACAACATGTACGTTATCAGCACCGAGATTCTGGGCAAGGTCCAGTGGTGTCCCGCCTTTGTGTCGGCCTGGCTGGCAAATTTCTTCTTCGCGATTCTGGGAATATGGGGCCTGCGGAGGCTCGAGTAATGGGGAGTTTTCACGCAAAGGCGCAATGTCGCAAATGTCTGGGGTTTGGGGTTTTGGGATTTGGGTCTGGGGTCTTGGTCGTTCGAACCCTCATTTTCTCTGCGGTTCTCCTTTGCACTGCCTTTGGAACCACCCAATCAGCGAGCATGGCATCCGCGGTGGGACAGGCACTCAAGGGTTTTAAAAACCCAGTGCAGCAGAAGCTCCCCCTCGAACCGACGGGTTTCCCGGGGTTACCCCCGAAGGATCCGTCTTTGCCTCCGGCTAGGGACTTCGATGAGAGCGAGCGGGTTTTCCGGATTCTGCAGAGCAAGGACTGGAGCCAGGATGGGCGAATCATTCGCGCTGAGGGCGGCGTTCATGCCCGTTACAAAGGCTACGATCTCTTTGGAAGCACCCTCGAAGGCGATCACGAGGCTGAGATTTACACGCTAACCGGGGACGTCAAAGTCATCGGCAAGGACGCCATCATCACTGGCCGCAAGGTGACGGTCTACATGAAGACCCGGTCCTTCAAGGC
>JBKJIP010000266.1:0-5460 GCA_046598515.1 Fimbriimonadaceae bacterium
GTTATCGTCTTTCCCGATTTGCGGGAATCGCGAGGCGCTCATCCTTGGGTTGGATCTCGTTCTTGCCGCGCTCGATCGCGGTCATGACTCGACCGACGACCGTCTCCAACTGGGAAAGAACATCCAAGGCGTAGTTCTCCGCGCCGCGGCGGATCTGCACTGAATCGCGATCGGCAACGGAACGAACTTCTTCGCTTTGCGCCTTGGCCAGCTTCAGAATCTCGCTCTCGTGAACCATACGGTCCTGCTGAGCTTTGGCATGCTCAACAATCTTCTCGGCCTCGGCCTTCGACTCCGTCAGCATTCGTTCCGACTCCCGGCGGGCGGTTTCGATCGTCATCGAGGCGTCTTCTTTTGCGCTGTCCACGATGCGCTCGGATTCCCGCACGGTCTGCACGGCCTGCTTCACCTCTTGGGGCAGGGAAGCGCGGATCTTGGCGATCAGCATGTTGATCTCGTCCTTATCGAGGCCGACCGTTAGGCCGACGAAGGTGCGAGGACGGTCGACCGTCATCTCTTTCAGTTCATCGAGCAAGCGCAGAATATCCATGGATGTCAGTTACAGGTGATCTATTGAATGGACGATTGGGTTCGCCTATTAAGCGCGCCCTCGATCAGTTTTGCCACCGGACCGGGGACAAACTCCCGATAATCGCCCCCGAGGAGCGCGACTTCGCGGACCATGCTGGAGCTGAGGTAGCTATGCTCCCAACTGGTCATCAAGAAGACCGTCTCAATATCGCTGTCCAGTCGGCGGTTAATCATCGCCATTTGAAACTCATACTCGAAATCGGCGGTCGCTCGGAGCCCGCGAACAAGTGATTTTGCACCCTTTGATTTCGCGTACTCGATTAGCAGGCCGGAAAAGGTGTCGATCTCTACATTTTCAAGATGGGCGACGCTTCGGGTGAGTGCGTCGACCCGCTCCTCGGTGGTGAAGAGTGGCGTCTTAGAGCTGTTCGTGCCCACCGCCACGATCAAGCGGTCGAAGAGGCGATGCGCACGTTGGATCACATCCAGATGCCCCAGCGTCGGGGGATCAAACGAGCCGGGATAGATCGCGAGGTTGCGCATGCGCCAATCATCTTACATCGAAAAGGTCAACTGAGGGCACTTCGCCACCAGTCGATCGTGTCCGCAAGCCCCTCGATATGCGACCACTTTCGCTTCCAAGCCGTTTCAGACTTAAGGCGGCTATTGTTGGCTACGACGAACGGCGGATCGGTGGGATTGTAGGGGCGTGCACCGAAGTTGACGAGGTCCTCGCGACCGAGGTTCCGGCTGATCGTCTCGACGATGGCGCGAACCGTGACGGGCTCGCCGGAACCGACGTTTACGATGCCCTTCAACTCGGCTTTCACCGTCTCGAAGATGCCGGATCCGACGTCTTCGACATGCAGAAAGTCTCGCACTTGGCCACCTTCAGTGGTGTCTACGGTCTTGCCCTCAAGGAGCGATTTGATCACGGACGATACGAGGCGGCGAGTGTCTTCGTGGGGGCCGTACTGATAAAAGAGGCGGATCCAAGTCGAGTCGACTTCCACCTTCTCGGAAAGCTTGGGTAGAGCGACTGCGGCGGCGTTTTTGCAGGCGGCATAAAGAGTGGCGGGCTCGCACGGCGAGTCCTCTCGTAGCCAACCGCGATCAAAGAGATACTCGAAGCACGTACCGATCCCAATAAAACGGTGGCAGCCCGCCGTCGGGAGAAGGGATACGAGTTCAAGGGTGCCGTTAAGGGACGCGAGATTCTCGATCGCGTGGGGATACTTGCCGGGCTCGGCATACCACGCATGGTGGATGCAGACATCAGGCTTCTCGTCTTTCAGCTTATCGACGACATCGGGAATTGAGGTCAGATCGCCATAAACCCAGCGGACATTGTCCTGGATGTCGGCGACGCGCGTGAGGTCGGAAGTGGGCCGAATCAGCCCGACGACTTCCCAGCCGGCTTCCAGGCACTTGCGAGCGGTTTGGCAGCCGATGAATCCGTTGATGCCGGTGACGAAGGCTTTCATCCTTCGTAGTCCGGTGCGTTGGCGTCTTTCTCGGAGAGGATGGGATCGGCGACGGGCCATTCAATCCCGAACGCGGGATCATTCCAGCGAAGGCCATGCTCGAAGCCAGGGGCGTAGTATTCGCTCACCATGTAGAACACCTCGGTGTCCGGCTCCAGCGTTTGGTAGCCGTGGCCGAAGCCGACAGGCACGTAGAGCATGCGGTGGTTGTCGGCGGTCAGTTCCACCTTTATGTGCTTCTTGTAGGTGGGGGAATCGGGGCGAAGGTCGACGATGACATCGACGATTGCGCCTTTGGTGCAGCGGACGAGCTTAACTTCGCCGTGCGGCTCCTTCTGCATGTGCAGCCCGCGTAGCACACCGGCTTTCTCGTTCCAGCTGGTGTTGCATTGAACAAAGTTGGTGACAAGGCCGTGGTCGCCGAATTCCGTCTGGCAAAAGGCTCGCGCGAAGAATCCGCGGTCGTCTTTGCGGAGTTCGAGATCGATGATGAAAGCGCCGGGCAGCTCCGTTTCGGTGAAAATCATAAGAACGTTGGAATTGTGGCAGTTTTCGTGCCGAAGGTCTTTGTGGGCAGAAACCCCTTGGTTCTCGCCACCCGCTCACGGGTGGCGACTAACCTCCGCCCGCGACTGGCCCGGAGTCAGGACTCATTTGGTAGCTTGTCGGTGCGCCACACGAGGGCGTGTGGCGTGAACACTTCCCAGCTACCGTTCTCGCCACCCGCCCACGGGTGGCGATGCCGACCAGTTTCCGCCTGCGACAGCCCGGAGTCAGGACTCGTTTGGTAGCTTATCGTCACCGCCATCCGTGGGCGGAATGGCGGGAACAGTCCCCTGTCACCGTTCACGCCACACGCCCTCGTGTGGCGTGCCGATCCAGCCTCCGCATGGGACAGCCGGAATCAGGACTCGCTCGGTAGCCGGTCGTCACCGCCATCCGTGGGCGGAATGGCGGGAACGGGCTTGCCGTCCCGGACCAAACAAAAGACCCCTTCTCGAAAAACGAGAAGGGGTCGCAGGACCACTAAGTGGAGGACTACTCGGCAGCTTCGGCTTCTGCAGCCTCAGCCTCGGCGCCTTCAGCGGCCTCGGCTTCCTCCGCCTCAGCGGCGGCAGCTGCAGCAGCAGCGGCGGCCTTCTTGCTGACCGGCTTCTTCTTACCGCCCAGGCCCATCTCGATACCGATGGCACCCTCGGTGAAGCTGGCCTTCACTTTTACGCGGCGGCTGATGTCTTGGCCGGTGATTACCGACCAGTTGGCGCGGTCCAAAGCCCACTGCCACATCACATCGTGATGCTGATAAGCGAACTCGACGCCATCTTGGATCGCGTCGCTCAAAATCGTCTTCAGCTTGTCGAAGCCTTCGAGCTGCTTCTCGCCGGCGGCGAGATTCAGCATGAGGCCGACCGTCACGTTGACCGGCTCCTCTTCAGGGGCATTCTTGGCCGGTTTCTTCGCGGCATCGATGCCTTCCTGGATCATTTCGAGTTGTCCGGACATCGCCTTGGCGAGCTTGATGTAGTCTTCCGGCCAGTGATACTGCTCGCCTTCGTAAATCGCGATGGCATGGCGGCCCGCCAGAGAAAGGGCGGAGGCGACCAACGCGGCATCGGTGGGCAGCAGCTTCGGATAGTTCTTGCGCACTTGGTCGTGCGCGGTTTCCAACTTCGTAAGGTTGATCGTAATCAAGGGTTATGTAAGCTCCGGGGAAGCGGCGCATACTCTGCGCCATAATAGGCAACAGTTTACCCGCTCAGGAGGATTTGAACTTGAAACTGTGGTCACTCGCACTCGCATGCACCCTATTTGCCGTAGCCGGCTGCTCCGGCGATTCTCAAAATTCCGGTACGACGACGACAACCGGCAACCCTGCGCCGGATGGCAAGAAGCTCGTTATCGGTATGGTTTTCGATAGCGGCGGACCCGGCGACAAGTCGTTCAACCAATCCGCCAACGAGGGTCTCACGAAGGCGGAAGCCGACTTCGGCGTGGAAGGAAAACGCGTCGAAAGCCAGAAGGAATCGGATTACGAAGGCAACCTCGACGCCCTTGCCGAACAGAACGTCGATCTGATCATCGCCGTCGGCATCAGCATGCAGAAGGCGGTCGAGAAAGCCGCGCCGAAGCACCCGAACACCAAGTTCGCGCTCGTCGACGCTGCCGTCGATCTGCCGAACGTGCGCGGTCTGGCATTTAAGGAAGAAGAGGGAAGCTTCCTCGCCGGCTACCTGGCGGGTCTCATGTCGAAGTCCAAGAAAGTTGGCTTCGTCGGCGGCCAAGAGATTCCGCTGATCAAGAAGTTCGAAGCGGGATACATCGCGGGCGTCAAGCTCGCCGATCCCAGCGTCTCCGTTCTGCCTTCAAAGTACACCGGAAGCTGGAACGACGCCGACATGGGCAAACAATGCGCGAAGACGCTTTACTCGACGGGCGCTGATATCATCTATCACGCCAGCGGCGGCTGCGGCCGAGGCGTCTTTGAGGCGGCCAAGGAAGACAGCAAATTCGCGATCGGCGTGGATAGCGATCAGGACTACATGCAGGAAGGTCGCATCCTGACCTCCATGGTCAAGCGCGTGAACGAAGCCGTCTACGCCACGATCAAGGACGTTAAGGAAGGCAAGTTCACCGGTGGCCAGGTGATCTACGACCTGAAGGCCAACGGTGTGGGCCTCTCCGAAATGAAGTACACAAAGGATGCGATCGGAGCCGAGAACATGAAGAAAATCGAAGACGTGAGGGCCAAGATCATCAGTGGCGAGATTGTCCCCCCGGCATCGCTGGAAGAGCTCCAGAAGTTCCTTGCCGCGAACAAGCCGAAGGGATCATGATTCCCGAGATCACGCCTCTGGAGTTGAAGGAAGAACTGGCGGGGAGCAATCCTCCCCGCCTGCTCGACGTTCGCGAGACCTTCGAGCTCTCGATCGCGAGGCTCGATGAGGACTTGCACATTCCAATGGGCGAATTCGGGAGTCGAACTGGTGATATCGATCCGGACTTGGACTGGGTCGTAATCTGCCGCTCAGGTTCGCGTAGCGGGCACGTAACCGAGTACATGGTCTCCCAAGGCTTCCGCGCCCGAAACCTTAAGGGCGGGCTCTTGGCGTGGTCGCGAGACGTTGACCCCACCATGCAGACGTATTAGTCTGCATGAGCTTCGCTAATGTTCAGGTTCGAGCGGCTCAGCCGGTGGATTGGCAACGCATTCAAGAGATATTCCGCGCCGCGGGCCAAGCGGCGTGGGGGCATTTTCTCTCGCCGGACACGCTCGAAGACCTTTCACTTGGGGATACCTGGCGTGAGTTCATGGAAGCTCCTGATCGGCACGCTGCATTTCTCGTCGGCTCCCAAGAGGAGTCGACGAACGGGCTCGTCGCTTACCGACCCCTTGAAAGCTCGCCGCAAATCGCCGAGATCGCCCTCCTTTATGTTCATCCGGACG
>JBKJIP010000313.1:0-6652 GCA_046598515.1 Fimbriimonadaceae bacterium
AAAGATTAAAGATCTGCAGGACACCGTCCTGCCTGAGCGCACAGCCGAGCTGACCGAAATCACGGGTGGATCGATCGCTTACGAAATCGACTGGGACAGCTTCGCCGACGATCTCGAGGGCCTCAATTTCATGGACAACCTGTCATGCCATCGTACGAACATGGCGCTGCGGGTGATCTGTTCCGACGAACTCGGCAAGGAAGCTGTGCAAGAGAGTTTGAAGACAATCAAGCTCAAGAACGTGAAGACTAAGGACGACATGAGCATCAACTTCGGCAGCGGTGTGCTGGAAATGCACTGCGCCTATGCCCTTCGCACGGAAGGCATGTTCTCGGATGGCGAGATTCGCGACGTCTTGATGAAGGCTCTTTAGCCGCTCAAGGATTCCATTTAAGCGCCTTAACCTCCTTCTTCGTGAGCCACTTCGTGCTGGTGTCGACGAACGATACCACCGTCTTTCCATTCGTGTTGTAGGTGAACTTTCCGGCTTTACCCATGTAGAGCAGCACCGTTTTGCTTTTATCGCGAACGTCGGACGAATTCTTTTTCCTCAGCTTCTCATTCAGAGAGAAGGAGGAGTATGCATCGTGCGGCACGCTGCTCGGATGGTGCCACTGCTCCCTCTTGACATATCTCGCAAGCGCGTTCTTCCAGTCCTTTACCCACAGGTAGCGGTTCGGCTCGTCCGCCGCATAAATGACGAGCGCTACGGCGAGTTGCTTAGCGCAGCTCAACGGGCCCCCTTCCACCGGCGGTCGAGAGTGAACACCTTGGGCGAGGACGGACGCTGCGATGAGGGCTGCGATCATGTTTCAAGGCTACATCTGTGAGACTCGGAAAGTCAACGACATTTTCGAGAAATGGCATCACGGGGTACCCTCCGCCCGATGCTGAGCGTCCTGATCGTGAACTGGAACACGCGGGATTTGCTCGATGCATGCCTTGCTTCCCTGGAAAAACATTCGCCCAGCGAGCCGATGGAGATCATTGTCGTCGACAATGCGAGCCGGGATGGCAGCGCGGAAATGGTGAGGACGAAGCATCCCACGGTTCGGCTTATCGAGCCGAAAGCCAACACGGGCTATGCCAAGGGCAATAATCTCGCGATGGCGGCGGCCCGCGGGGAGTGGCTGTTGACTCTCAACCCGGATACGGAGGTTTATGAGGACACGCTGCAAAAAGCGATCGACAAGCTGTGGTCGCATCCGAAGTGGGGGGCGCTCGGTGTGCGGCAGATTTACACGGATGGGCAGACGCAGCGGTCAGTGCGAGGCTTTCCAACCGTCGCGGGCATCCTAAACGACCTGGTGGGATTCGGGAAGGACTCCTACCGGCTGCGAAACTTCGACTACGAAATCGAGCAAGCTGCCCCGCAACCCATGGGGACGTTCCTGCTGTTTCGAAGGCAAGCCCTGGAGTCGGTCGCTCCGCCGGAGAAAGATTGGAAGCCGTTCGACGAGAGATTCCCGATCTTTTTTAACGAGGTGGATTTGCTGTACCGGCTAAGCAGGGCCGGGTGGCCCGCGTTCTACACGCCGGACGTGCGGATTCTGCATTACGGAGGCGAAGGGACCAAACAGGTGCGCAAGAATATGATCTGGGAATCTCATCGCAGTCTGGCGCGTTTCTTGGAGAAACATCATCCGTCGCCCTGGCTGCCCTTATTGAAGGGCTTAATTTGGCTGGGCGCATTGGTTCGAGCGAAAGGAGTTCATGCCGGATTTAAGCCTTAGCATCACGATATGCAGTTGGAACACGATCGAGGATCTGCGCCTTTGCTTGGCCAGCCTCGAGAAGGTCCGTCATGAGGCACCCTTCGAGGTGATCGTGATCGACAACAACTCCGCGGACAGTTCGCCCGACATGGTCGAGGCGGAATTCCCCTGGGTTCGGCTCTTTAGGCTCGCGCAGAATCTCGGATTTACCGGCGGACAGAACATGGCGCTGGCCAATCGGAATGCCGGCCACGCGCTCTTGTTAAACTCGGACACCATCGTTCACGAGGGGGCCATCGCGCGGCTGATGGAGTATGCGGAAGCTCATCCGGAAGCAGGCATGATCGGGCCTAAGCTTTTGAATTCGGACGGCTCGCTCCAGTTTTCCTGCCGGAGATTCCCGAACCCCATCGCCGCTCTCTTTCGGAACACGCCGATCGGCAAGTTGTTCCCTAACAACCGCTTCACGCGGGACTACCTGATGGAGGAGTGGGACCACAGCGAGACGCGCGAGGTCGATTGGGTCTCCGGCGCGGCCCTGTTTGCCCGGGCTGATGTTATTGACAAGATCGGGCTTCTCGACCCGGAATACTTCATGTTCTGCGAAGATGTGGACTGGTGCTGGCGATGCTGGGAAGCGAAGTACAAGGTGGTCTATCTGCACGACAGCGTGATCACTCACGCCATCGGCCGCAGCACGGACAAGGCGCCGAACCGAATGATCGGCCGCTTCCACCGATCCATGTTCCGCTTTTATCGGAAGAACATGGCCCCCAAGCAGTTCATTCTCCTCCGCCCGTTTTCCGTCGCATTCTGCGGCCTAGCCCTCCTGGCTCGCGCCAGCCTGTTCGTCCTGAAGAACAAGATCGACAAAATCCGCCGGTGATCCGTATCATGACCGTCCCGGTCATGCGTAACACGATCCGTCTTGGTCGTGTCGCCTAGGGCAGAGCTGTATTGAAACCAAAGACTTTCGACCGGGACGGTCGAACTACACATGACCGGGACGGTCATGATACGGGGGCGAACGGAACTGTGATCGTGAGAATCGGGTTCAATCTAGGAGTTACCTGCGAATTGCGCTGGTATAACTCTTTGGTCCATAAATGGCGGAACTCTCCCCTCCCTCCTTGGGCGCGGTCGCGCGTCGAAGTCGCACCCTTATCGTGGTCAGTGGAATCCTGATCGGCGGGGTTTGTTACGGCTACACGAAATTTATCGTCAAGCCGATTTACCTGGCGCGAGCCGAGATTTCGGTGCCCAGCGGTAGCTCCCCC
Organism: Fimbriimonadaceae bacterium; assembly: GCA_046598515.1. GTDB lineage: Bacteria > Armatimonadota > Fimbriimonadia > Fimbriimonadales > Fimbriimonadaceae > JANJUB01. Next base: position 2,993 of record JBKJIP010000313.1, read on the forward strand.
TTGGGTGACCTCTCCGCGCTAATCGGTCAAGGCGGCCAGGAAAGCCCGCTTCAGTTCCTTCGCGGTCTCTTCGAAAGCCGGGCCACAAGGCAATATCTCGCCAAACAGGCGAAAGAAAAGCACAATCGCCCCGCTTCCGTGCCTGACATCGATGAAATCTTCGCGGCGAAAGCGCAGGTCGACACCGCGCAACTCTTCCTCGAGGTGAAGCATGAGGACAAGCAGTTCGCGCTTAGCTTGCTTAATGAAGCATCCACCTTTGTTCGTCAACTCGACGAGCAGATAGCCGGGTCCGTGGCAAACGCGAAATTCGATGCTTACGATGTTTCGCTGAAGGAAAAAACTACGGAACTGAACCAGGCGAACGAAGCGCTCCGCAAGTGGATGGAGAGCTCAAAAACCGCCACAGATCCCGCGAATCCATTTGCCGGCGCCTCCTACCGATCCCGCCTCGATGAAGTTACGTTGAAGCTGGGCGCAATCGAAAACACGATCGATACGATCAAGCGACAGGCGAAGAGCAGCGCGCAGCGGGCAAAAGACTTTCCGACCGAACTACCCGGTGCGGAAAGATGGCGAGAGCTAATCGTCCAGTTAGAACTTGATTTACGTATCGCGGAAAACACTTACAGCCGCACGTCGCCCCAGGTCATCACGAAAAAGCGACAGATCGACGAGACCAAGAAGAAATTTGAAGAGGAAGTCAGGAAATTCCTCGGCTCCGTCGAGAGTGAATCCAATCTAGGATTGCCCGCCCTTCTCGTAGAACGGCAGGCTCTCATTTTCCAGCGCGACGCCCTCCGCGAGATGGCGCGCATCGCCCCTTCGGAGGCAATCGTCCAGCAGAAACTTGTCAGCGATCAGCAGATCAAGGCCGGCGTGGTCGCGGAACTGCGGAAGCAAGCCGAAGTTGCGTCGGTAGAGGCGAAGGTGAAGCGCATCAACTGGGCGCTTCTCGGTGAATCCTATGTCCTCGACAAGCCCATCAACAAAGGCGCGTTCGTAAACGGCGTCCTCGGAGTCATCGGCGGTTCCGTCGGATTTCTCGCCATCGCCTTCGTATTGGCTCGTGGCCGGTATCTGAAAAAGGCTGAGGCTCAAGCACCGCGTGAAGACTGGTGATCGCGAAGAAACTTCTTCTCGCTCAGACCCTGGCTCGACTCGGTCCCCGCGCGCTCCGCTTGGCCGGGCAGCATCGCGTACGACTGAAGGGAAAATGGTACGCCAAGAAGTATCCCGTTGCCGATTGGCGGACGGACGACGTTCGATTTGTCTCGCCGTTCGTGATCCCGAAAGCTAAGCTCGAAGGTGAAGCGACCGGAGATGCGCTCTACTTCTCTTGGGACCGCCGATCCTTGCCGGAGGATTGGCATCGCCATCCAATCACCGCGCATCAATATCCCAAAACGCATTGGAGCCGCATCGCTATGTTCGCGGGCGGCGATATCAAGTGGGCTTGGGAAGCTTCGCGCATGGATTGGGCCGTTCGTGCCGCTCGCATCGTAGCCGGGCGCGGAACCGCTCCCACGCTCATCGACGAGCTAAAGCGATGGCGCGATCAGAATCGGCCCAATGAAGGCGTGAACTGGGCCTGCGGGCAGGAAACGTCTTTTCGGATGTTCGCCTTGATGATCTGCGCGACGGTCTTTCAGGACCGTGATCGCAATGCCGCCAAGCTTGTTCGAGCCATGCTGCCCCAGCACGCGGAGCGGGTCGAGCAGGCAATCACCTACGCGATTTCTCAGCACAACAACCATGGTCTTTCGGAAACGGTCGCACTTTTCCTAGCGGGTCATTCCCTGCCCGATCATCCGAGGGCTTCGGCTTGGCGGCAGTTAGGGAAGTCGTCTTTCGTAGCTCAAGTCCACGAGCAGTTTTCGGATGAAGGTTGGTACAGCCAGCATTCGCACAACTACACGCGTGTCGCGCTCCTCGACGGCCTTTTGGCGATGCGCGTTGGCGAGTTCTTCGGGGATCCTCTTCCCAAGGGCGTGATCAAAAAGTTCGCGACCGCGGCTCGCTTGTTGGCGGGCGTCTGCCGAGATGGACGCGTGCCGAACTACGGGGCGAACGACGGGGCCAATGTCCTGCCGCTGCACGACTGTGACTACTCGGATTTTCGGCCAATTATTGCCGCCGTTTTGCGAGCGGCCGGCGAGGGTTCGCCCTTCGAGACCGGCCCTTGGGATGAGCTTTCGCACTGGTTCGGATTGCCCCTCGGCGATCAGATTTCGATCGCTCCGGCTTCAGCGGGCGATGGGGGCTACTATCGGATCGAGTCGGGAGAGTGGCTCGGAGCGCTTCGGTGCCATACCTATACCGACCGCCCCGCCCATGCCGACATGCTCCACCTCGACCTCTGGCATGGAGATTTAAATCTGCTCCGCGACGGCGGAACCTACAGCTACAACGACCTTCAGGGGGTCGGAGATTTCCTCAAGTCGACGGCCGCGCACAACGCGATCACGGTCGACGGCGAAGACCAGATGATAAAAGGGTCCCGCTTCCTGTGGCTGTATTGGACGGAGTCCAAGAAGATATTGCATAAGCCGTCGGAGTTTAGCGGCGAGCACTACGGTTACCGGATGCGAATGGGCGCCGTGCATCGGCGTCGAGTGACCATGAGCGAAGAGGTCACGATCGAGGATGAGATTCGTGCCGTTACAGATCATAACTATGGGCTCGTCTATCGACTTGGCGGAGAAGGCTGGGTCCTCGACGGTCGATCGGCACGTAACGATCAGTTTGAGATCAGCTTCTCCGGTCCCAAAGCTCTGGACATCGAGCTGATTCCCCCAACCGACGAGATCTCTCTCTATAACGCCGAAAGCACCTACTATGGGCGTTTGGATCGGACGTTCGCAATTCGACTCGGGTGGAAGGGCGAGACCACGCGCCTCGTCACCACGATTCGCAAGCTTCACTGATCGCGGGTAAATTCCGAAGGCCAAAGTCCCACCGTCTCTAGGGCGCCGCCGTAGCATCTTGACCAATGGAATTCATCATAAAAGGTACGAAGATGGTGTTCGGCGACCGGCGATTGCGTCGGTATCTGGTTCGCCCACTCCTTTGGACGCTATTGCTCTACCTGGTGATCTCGTTCACGGCCTCCGCGTTGGCCGCGGGACCGATCACAAACCTGCTGGACCGGCTCGCATTCATTCCGCCTGATTGGACGCCCTGGATTGCGCGCATCGTTTTCTTCCTGGCATGGAGTTTCATCGGCGGCCCGATCTTCTTCGGACTGAATGGAATGCTCTCCTCTATCCTTTGGGAGGAGTTGAGTCTGCATGCCGAAGAGGATGCCTATGGCTCGGCACCCCATCACAAGACCACTTTCAGCATCGCTTGGAGCGACACCTTCAAACGACTGCCGTTGACGGTAGCGGTTGCCGTGCTCTCGTTCTTCCTAGGCATCTTCGGAATCGGTTGGGCATCGGCTTGGCCGGTCGGATGGCTTTGTCTGTATGACTTCACAGCGGCGGCCTATGCGCGAAGAGGCATTTACTATCCAGAGCAGAAGTTTCGATCCAAGAACCTGAGGAAGCGGTTCAGCTTTGCAATGGGTTGCGGTTTGGTCAGCTTGTTCCCGCTGATCAACCTCATCCTCTTGCCGGGATGCGTCGTTGGTGCGACGTTGCTGGTTCGCGATGACGAAGA
>JBKJIP010000432.1:0-9091 GCA_046598515.1 Fimbriimonadaceae bacterium
GCCGGCATCCTTGAGGCCGTCGGCGCCTTCCTCGGTCCCCATATCCAGCCAAATCTTTACGTTCGGCTTCTTCGGAAGGGCATCCACGTGCTTGATCATCACGCGGCCGTCCCACCAGACCGAAGGCGAAAGCACGCCGGCTTTGCCGAATACGTCTGGCCGAGAGAGCGCCGCGTGGAGGGCCATGATTCCCCCGAAAGACGAGCCGGCGATGCCAGTGTCTTCCCGCCTCGGTTTCGTCCGGTATGTCTTATCGACCATCGGCTTGATCTCGTCGGTGATCATCTGAATAAACTCGTCGGCACGGCCGCCGAACTCCTGATCGCGAAACTTGGCCCGGGTTGGAAGATACTCGTCGGCTCGGTCCATTCCCGCGTTGCTGATGGCTACGATGATGATGGGCGGAATGAGCTTGCTCTCGATGAGAGCCTGCGCCGTCTCGTCGATTCGCCATTCTTTGTTTGGAATGTACGATGTCATGCCGTCGAAGACGTTCTGGCCATCGCCCATATAAAGCACCGGATAGCGATCCTGGCTTTTACCGTAGTTCGGAGGCAGATAGATCAGCACATCGTGCTTGGCGGGCACGAACTTGGACACAAACGCATCGTGACGCTTGAACTCGCCTGTAAGCGAGGTCTTCCTATCCTGAACCGGCGCACTCAGCGCGAGCACCGCGGCAAATGCCAGACTCGTCACCGGTTCTCAGCTCCTTCTCGCTTTCGGACGCCGCTCGCGGCTCCAGAAAGAACGGTGGACGGGGCGGCGAACGGCTCTCCCACGAAGGTGACTTCGGTTGGAAGCGTGCGCGCTTCTTCCCCGTTCAGTCGGATCTTTCGGCTGCCGACGTGGAACACGAGGCTCACGTCGATGGGGCCGAAGCCATCTTGCTTCGTGACCGTCGTAACCCGAACTTCCTTTTTGTCCCACTCAAACGTGATCTCGACCACACTTCGCTCGCCTCGCTGGTAACCGTAGGTTAAGCCATCGTCGGCTCGGTACGTGTAAGTCGTCTTCCCCGCGGTCCCAGGAGCGGCGAAGAGGTGTACCTCCACGTCTTTGAGGTCGACCGGAGCCTTGCCTGGGCGGTGCATGGGGATGACGGCGCCGTTGCGGATGTACAGCGGCGTTTCGCCACGTCCGGGAGTGTTCTTTCGGTTGCCGCTCGGCTTCCAAGTGGCGGTGGCGGCATCGAACCAAGGTTCGTCGCCCGGAAGGGCGACCTTTCGCGACTTCGCCTTCGCCTTTACGATCGGGGCCTGAAGAATGCTCGGTCCAACCAGGAACTGATCGTTAATCGCATCGTAATCGCCTTCAAACTCATAGAATAGCGGCCGAAGAATCGGATCGCCCATCTCCTCTTGATCCGCGTACAGATTGTAGAGGTAGGGCAGAAGCTCGTAGCGCAACCGGATGTACTTGGCGATCACATCTTGACCTGCTTTCGAGTAGGCCCAGGGCTCTTGCTCCCGTGTACCCAGACCGGTGTGGTTACGGCTAAACGGGAAGAGGAAGCAAGCACGGATCCAGTCGAGCATCAGCGGCTCGTTGGAGTCCCCACCGAAACCACCCAGATCGGGCCCGTTGAATGGGATGCCGCTTAAAGATAGGTTCAAGGTCGTCGGGATCGCGAGCTGCAGGTAGGCGTAGTTGGAGACGTTGTCGCCCGTCCAAACCGCCGAATAGCGACTCGTTCCCTGGCAGCCGGATCGGCTGAGCAAAAAGGGACGCTCGTCCGGTTTCGCCTTGAGCAAACCATCGAAAGAGGCCTTCTGCATGCCGAGTGCATATTCGTTGCGATGGGCGGCGTGCTCTTCCTCGCCGTTGTTGAAAAGCATTCCGCGCGGATCAACCGGCCCCGTGGATGGGTCGTTCATATCAATCCAGAATCCGGCGAAACCGCGGTTGCGGAGCTTGGCGACGTGGTCGGCCCACCAATCCCGCGCCTCGGCGAGGGTGAAGTCTGGGAATACAGTTTCTCCCGGCCAAACGAGGCCGATATATTCGGCGCCTTCCGCGTTCTTGCAGAACAGGTCCTTTCGATGGCCTTCGTCGTAAACCGCATAACCAGGCTCGGATTTCACGCCCGGATCGAGGATAGCGACGACGCGGCGGTTCTCCGCGGCGAGTTCCGCGAAAGGCTTCTCGACTCCCTCCGGGAAGTGGGTCGGATCGATCGAGAAGACTCGGTAGCCGTCCATGTAATCGATGTCCAGCCACAGCCCGTCGCATGGAATTTGAGTTTCGTTGAACTTCTGGTGAAGCAGGAAGAGATCCTTCGGCCCCGCGTAGCCCCACCGGGACTGGTGGTAGCCAAGCGACCAAAGGGGAGGCAAAGGTGTCACGCCGACCAGCTTCTGGAAGCGCTGAGTAAGGGTGCGGAGATCAGGCGCATGGATGATCCAAAGCTCTGGCTCGCCACCTTCCGATCCCACCAGCAGGTGCTTCGAGGTGCGCTGCCATTCGACGAAGACGCGCTGGTCATCTGTACCGGGAGTCTCGAAGAACGCGGGGAAGCCGCTGTTGACCAGGATCCCGGTGTATCCGTTGCCATCCCGAACGATCACATACGGAACAGAGAGATAGGGCGGATCGGAAGCGTGCTCGCCCCACTGGGCCCAGTGGAAATCTCCCCAAACATCGGTGTTCCAGAACTTGGTGCGCAGGCCGCTGAGCTCGAGCCGGCCAAAGAACTTCTCACCCATGCCAAAGAACCGGCCCTCCGGGCCGACTTCGAAACAGAACATCCAAGTGGATGCCGTGACCCCGAAAGAGCTCTTCGACGCCGTCTGCAGAAATGGTTTCCCTTCGGCATCGAGGAAACCGAGTTGAAGGCCTTCACCAATCTGAACATGCCCGCCGGCGGCCCTTGCCGGTGCATTCATCTCTTCGATAGGGCGGAGTTTTCCCCATCGATTCGGATCGCTCAGGCGAATGCGGAAGACTTCATCGGCGAACTCATCGATCTGAACCTTGGCGCGGAGTTTGCCGGCGGAGGCGATGCCTGTCGAAGCATCGAAATCGGTCACGAAGGAGCAGTTGGCAGGGTGAGGAAACTTGGTAAAGAACATAGTCTAAATCGGTTAGCGGCCTCCGAGTCCGCTCAATGAAACGCCCTCGATGAAATACCTCTGGGCGAAGAAAAACAGGGCCAAAACGGGCATGACCGTCAATGTGGCGAATGCCATCAAGAGCCCCGGCTCGCCCAATCCGCGATCACTCTGGAAGAGCTGAAGGGCATAGCTGAGAGGCATATTCTCAGGGGAGTTCACGTAAATCAGGGGACCCATGAAGTTGTTCCATGCGCCCATAAAAGTCCAGATCGCGACGACGGCCAGCGCCGGTTTGACTTGAGGGAGCAGGACGCTCCAAAAGGTTCGCAGATAGGTGCAGCCGTCCATCTTCGCCGCATCCTCGAGCTCCATGGGCACGCCCATGAAGAACTGCCTTAGCAGGAACACATTGAACGCGGAAGCGAAGAAAGCAGGCACCCAAAGAGGAAGCAAGCTGTCGATCCAGCCCAACTGTTTGAAAATCAGGAACTGGGGCAGCAGCGTGACGGCGGCCGGCAACATCAAAGTCGCCAGCATGAGCCGGAACATGGCCTCCCGGCCGGGAAATTTAAGGCGGCTGAAGGCGTAGGCGACGATCGACGAACTGAGGATCGTGCCCAGCACCGACAGGATAACCAAGATCAAGGTGTTCTTGAGATACACCAAGCCACCCGCCGTCTCGGGTGGCATAAAGCTCAGGGCCTCGGAGTAGTTCTGCCACCGCAGGCCGACTTCGCGGATAGTCTCTACTTTCGAAGCGAGCAGAGTTCTCGTGTCACCGGAGTCGAACTCGACGGTTTTCCGGCCGTCATCCAAATTCTCGATAACCTTGCCGCGCTTTTGCTGACCATCCAGGTCCGCCATTACAAGGACGATTTGTCGGGGAATCTCTTTAATCTTTGCGCGGTCGACCACAACCGTCGTTCCACGAATCGAGAGTGGTTTCGAGATATCGATGCGGACGGTGCCATCGGGCATCTCCTCGATGATCGAGCCTTCGACGCTCCTGCCTTCGAACACCGTCTCATAGAGCGGGTTCTTCTTGTCCATGTACGGCACTTTTTGCTCGACCTTCGGAATCCAGACGATGCCGTTCTTATTCGACATGTCCTTGTCTTCTTTGAAGCTGGTGATGACCAGAAAAGCGAAGGGAACGCCGAAAACGACCGTTCCAAGCAGCAAAGCGCTGTGCGAGGCGAAGACTTGGGCTTTGCCCGCCGCCACCGCGTTGCGGGCGATGCCAACCATCGAAATCACGGCGATAACCGCCAAGAGGACGAACAAGGCAACGACCGTCAGTGAAACGGGGATGGCCCCCTTCAAGAGCACAAAGCGAATGTCGCCCGTCAGCTTCACCATGCCGCCCGCGGCAAGCCCGACGAAGAGCCACACGCCCGACGATTTCAACCGGCCTTGCTTCTCTTCTTCGCTAAGAGCCGTGAGAGACTGGATAAAGCGGGAGGCGGCAAAGAGGACGCTGCCGAGAATCACCCAATACCAAAAAGGCATCACGGGCCAGATCAGCGGAAAACCCCAGGCGGCGTCTTTGCTATCGGGCCGAGTGATTAGAAAACCGATAGTGGTCAATGCGATGCCGATGGCCGGCAGGAGGATCGCGGCTTCCCGCGTGCTCTCCTTATTCAGGCGAGCGGCGGCGACCTTGGCGATCCCGATGAGGAGCATCGCGAAGCCAATCCAAAGGGCAAGGGTGCCGAGCGCGAAGAATCCTAACATGTTAAGAACTCTCCGTTTCGTAGTGCACCCATCGGGGCGCCATCTTCAATTGGAAGATGGTCAGGGCGAGGATGATCGCGAAGAGCATCCAAGCGAGTGACGAAGCATAGCCCATCTTAAAGAACGAGAAGCCGTTCTTGAAGAGCAGATAAACCGGGGTCAGCATCGAATCGTCGGGACCGATCGGACCCTCGTTCGAAGGCTTCATGACGTAGACCCGATCGAACTCCTGAAGGGATCCGATGATGCCCATGATCGCGTTGAAAAAGATGATGGGCGTGAGTTGCGGAAAGGTGATCTTCCAGAACTGCTGGCGCTTGTTAGCGCCGTCTAGGCCGGCCGCTTCATAGAGGGTCGTCGACACCCCTTTCAGCCCCGCGAGCCAAAGGATCATGCCGCTTCCCGCACCCCACATGCCCATCAAGATGAGGGAGTCCTTTGACCAGTTCGCCGATTGCAGCCACCCCGGGAGCTCAGCGCCCATCCAGAGTCCGATCGTCTTAGCCCAGAGAGAGTTCACAAGACCCTTGTTAGCATCGGGGGTCAAAACCCACGTCCAAAGGATGCCGCTCGCGATTGCGGGGACAATGGCGGGGAGATAAAAGATCGTTCGATAGAACCGCATCCCCTTAACGGCGGAGTTCAGAAGTAGCGCCGTTGCCAGACCTGTGATGATCGTTAGCGGCACGCCGATGCCAGCGAGGTACGCGGCATTAAAGAGAGCTTTGGTGACATTGGCGCGGTCCGCGCCGAACATATCCGTGAAGTTCCTCGTGCCGATGAAGCGGGCCTCGTTGAGAACGTCGTATTGCGTAAAGCTAAAGAAGAGCGAGGCCATCATTGGGCCAAGCATCAATAAGAGGAAGCCGAGAACCCATGGCGAGAGGAACAGGTAAGCCCACTTCGCCTCGGTCTTGGCCAAGGTGCCGAGCTTCTGCTTCTTAAACCAAACCACGATCGCGGCGGCGGCGACCAGCAGAATGCCGATGAAGATAAACGGCAAAATCCCGAGGTTGACCACGGGATACTTCTCCTTCTCGAAGAACGCATCCAGTTCGCGCTGAACGACGGCTTGGCTATCTTTAAGTGCGGCGAGGGGAGTCGACTTGTGATAGAGCGCGGCTTCCATTGCTCGGGTGTGTTCCGACCAGAGCGTTTGACCTACGAAGGTGGCGGGTCGCAACCGGCCATGGGCGGCCATGCTCTTATGCATGTCGACCGCGGCGGCGAACTTCGGGTCGGCGGGACGCAGTTCTCGGGCCAGGGCTTCGTTGCCTTCGCGGCTGCCGGCTTGACGAGGGATGAAGACTCGGCCACGCAGCCTCTCCCATTCGCGTTGGGCGCGGGCCTCGATGAGGCGGCCCTCCGTGCTCGTGGAAAACTTCATGAACTCCCAGGCGTCCTGGACGTTTCGAGCACCGCGAGGGATGGCATAAGAGAAACCACCGAACCAAGTCACGTAGGTTTCCTTCTCGTCTTTGAACCGACCCACCCGATTAAATCGATCATCAGGAACCGGGGGCGGGGCAACGCCAAGGTCCATCGAAGGGCCATAGCGAGATAGGCTCTCGAGAATCCAGTCCCCATCCACCTTCATCGCGACCTGTCCCGTGATGAAGGCATCGCCCTCTTTGCCGATGAATCCAGATTCGAACGATTTCGCCTTCTCGTACCCGCCGATCAGGTCGTAACCCTTGACCATAAAGTCCAGCGCCTCGGCCGCTTCCGGCGTTCCCATCGTGCAGGTCCGACCATCTTTCGACATGAACTCCGCATTCATTTGGAAGGCATAGAGGTAAAGCCACGAGTTGCCGAAGTTCGGCATGAACCCGGCGTACTTGAGAGAGCCGTCGGCGTTGAACTCGGTTAACACCTTCGAATAGGCGAGGACTTCGCTCCATGTGCGCGGCGCGCGTTCTGGATCGAGACCGGCAGCGAGCAGTTCCTTTTCGCGGTCTTTGAAGCGGCCCTTGTTCCAGTAGAGGATACGGTTGTCGGCCCCCGTTGGAATCGCGTACACCTTTCCGTCATAGGTTGCCTCGGCCCAAGTGGCGTCGTAATACTGTTCCTTTTTCGGCGCGAGCGGATCGTTGCGATCGCGCTCGATGAGATCGTCGAGACTGCGGAAAGCGCCGCGGCTTGCCCAGTCCGAAATCGTAAATCGATCCTGGTTGATCATGTCCGGCGCGACATCGCCGACGATGCTGGTCATCAGCTTCTGAGGGTCCATGCGCCCGCCCATGCTGAGCACCCTCACATCGATCTCGGGGTTACGCCGTTCGAACTCCTTGATGACCGCTTCCTGCCCTTTCGTATCCGGGCCGAGCGTGATGCCCCATACGATCATCTGACGCCGGGGAGCGGCCGATCCTAGGGCGAGAAGGGACAGTAGGGCGAGGCCGACGATCTTGCGCATGGATCTCTCTTAGGGCCGCTTCACAAGTACGGCGGCAGACTTGGGAGCGAGCATAAGCACGTGCTTCCCATCGTTATTCGCTACAGCGACATTGTCCAAAACACTGTGATACCGACCCCTGGGCAAGGTGACGGATACCGCCAGTGGCTTGTCCGAGCGATTAACGGCGGTGACGGCGAACTCGTTGCCCAGCGATCGGGAATATGCGAGGATCCCCTTGGCATCATCCGCGAGAATCAGCTTGGCATCTCCGGATTGCAACGCCTTCGAGCCGTTTCTCGCTGCGATCAGACGCTTGTAATGCACGAGCATATCGTTCTGGGGCGTGGCGTCTTGCCACCGCATGCCGCGACGATTCTCGGGATCACGGTCACCGGCCATGCCGATCTCATCGCCATAGTAGATCGAGGGGGCGCCGATCCACGTTAGCTGGAGCGTGGCCGCCAGTTTCGCGAGGTCGCGATCACCCTTGCAGAGAGTGAGGATCCTCGGCGTATCGTGGCTGCCGATCAGGATCATCAGATTCCGAGAAACGCCGGGGGCGTAGCTGTCGTGAACCTTCATCAGTTGACGGAAGTATTCGGAGGGCTTGGTCGTTCCATTGGCCACGAACTTCAAGACCGCGTCACGGAACTGGTAGCCCATGATGGAATCCCACTGATCTCCGCCGAGCCATTGACTGCCGTCGCCCCAGACTTCGCCGATGATCCAGCGATCACGTCCGAGTTTCTTCACTTCCGCTCGGAACTTTCGCCAGAAGGCGGGGGGAACTTCATTGGCCACGTCGAGCCGCCAACCGGCGATCTCAGCGTTTTTATCCCAGAATGCGGGCACATTGCGCAAATACTTCTCTGTTTCCGGGTTGGCAGTATTTAGTTTTGGCATGCTCGGAAAGCCGAACCAAGCCTCATAGTTGGGCGGATCGCCGACCTTGACTGGGTACGACTTGATAAAGAACCAATCCTTAAACTTGGATGATTCGCCCTTCTGGATGATGTCCGCGAACTGCGGAAAGTTTGTCGCGGTGTGGTTGAATACGCCGTCCAGGATCGTCCGTATTCCGTTCTTCTTGAGCTCCCGAGTCAGGGTGCCAAACTCGGCATTCGTGCCAAAACGAGGCTCAACCGAAAGGAAATCGCTGGTTTCGTATCCGTGGTTGGAAGGAGACTTGAAGATCGGATTGAAGTAGACACCACCCACCCCGAGATTCTTCAGATACGGAATCCTTTGGGATACACCGGCGATGTCTCCACCCATGAAGTTAGCGTAGGTCGGCGTCCCGTCCCATGGAATCACATTGGCGGGATCGTTGCTCTTGTCGCCGTTGGCGAAACGCTCCGGAAATATCTGATAGAGAACCGTGGTTTCTGGCCAGGAAGGAACATCGGCGGGGCGAACCCGTGCGCCGTTCAACTTATGCTTGACACCTGTTTTGTGAAGGAACGAGCCGGAAACCGCATGAAATGCGTAGCTTGCATCCTTGCCAACCGCCCATGGAATCGAAACTTGATACCACTCGTGGAGATCATTATCCGGAACGCGGGTCATCGTATAGGATTTCGAACCGAGCATCACACTTGCTGATTTCAAATCGTTCGCTCTCGCCTGCAACCTCAAAGTCAGCTTGCCCCGATCGTAGCTGACGAACGGATACTCATCCGGACGATGAGTTAGCGGACCGACCTTGTTATCGGTTCGGCTCGCGGGCTCACGCATTTCGGCCGACAGGAGATTCAGCTCGGAGTTGACATTGCCGTTCCCATCGTCGACGTCTTTTTTAGATCGAGGGTCGGTGATCCATGTCGAGCCGTTCAGCACGAACTTGTACTGATGCATTCCGGCGGGGAGGGCTTTCGTGAGTCTCCACTGCCGCGTTCCTTCCAATTTC
>JBKJIP010000450.1:0-7143 GCA_046598515.1 Fimbriimonadaceae bacterium
ATCGTTCCGATCTCATCGGCAAGGCGACGGTAGTAGTCCTGCTCTACGGCGGGGTCCCGTGCCATCGAGGGGTCGATCAGGCGTCCGGCGGGTGGTATGTAAAGAGCAGCTTGGATACCAAAGTCGAAGGGCGAAGGCAAGATCTCTTCGAAGTCGGCTTTTGCGCCTGTCGTTCGGGTGAAGAAGTCGAAATTGCCGTCAACGGCGAGCGTCGCCGACATACAAGCCCACGGTGTGCGATCCCACAGGAGACCCTTGAGGCTCTTGCTGAGGCCGATGACGTCGTACCGAATCTTCGCCTCGCCCCCTTGGAAGCCGCTGGCCGTGTAGGTCACGCCGATATCGTCTTCGACATCAATGTCCTCATCGTCAAATTTTCTCTTCGCAAAAAGTCCACGGCAGCCGTGCGCAAATTCGCGCAGATACATCATGTAGTTCCGAACCGTGTCCCGCGCATCCTCGGTCCGGATTCCGGCATCGTCCCACACCTTTAGCGTGTGCTCGACATCCTTGGTGAAATCGTTGGCGAGGTCGCTAATCTCGGTGGCGATCACTTGAGCGGCGGTTAGCGGCTCGGTGGGGCGCTTACTCTTGATCCGCTGATCATCCTGGAGCGACTCCGGCGTCACGCGGAGAATCTGCCCGTTTCCGGCGACGGAGGAATCAAACCGAGGCGCCATTTGGCCGAGATGCTCGCAGAAGGAATCACAAATCTCGTTCCAGACGTGAGGCTCGCCGGCATCCAAGCTGAGCGGACTGAGCGTCGACTGCAGCTTCTGGGCAACGCCGATGATCTGACCCATCTTGTGGTGGCTAAGCTCGAACTCCAGCGCATTCTGAGCGGCGGAAGCGAGATCGTGGGCTTCGTCGAAGATGACAAAGTCCAAGTTGCCAAGCATGCTGAGCTCGTCGCTTGAAGCCTTGCGCAAGATTGCATCCTGGAGCACCACATTGTGGTTTGTGATGATGAGTTGGGCCTTTTCCGCCGATCGGCGGGCTCGATAGTAGTAGCAATCCTGATAGTAGGGACACAGGCGGGCGGGGCAAACCGGCGGCGCAGAAACCTGGCCCCAAAGCTGGGCCATCTCTCGGCCGACCTTGTTCACATGCTGCCGGAACTCGGTCTCGATCCCGAGGAGCGCATTGCGGCGGAACTCCCGACACGTGCCCGCATGGTTCTCGGCGATGGAAGCAAGGCACGCGTACCGCTGCCGTCCAATCAGAAACTCGGGTTTTAGCCGCTCCCAATCCTCGAACAGCGACAAGGCGAGGGGCAGGTCTTTGCGCCAATACTGCTCGGCGAGAACATTCGTGTACGTCGCGATCGCGATCCGCTTGCCATTCGCCAGGCCTTGGGCGATCGCGGGGATCAGGGTCGCCAGAGATTTTCCAAGGCCCGTCGGGGCTTCGAACGCGCCGGTTTGGCCGGTTCCAATGCAGTCCGAAAGGAGCATGGAGAGTTGGACTTGGTCGGGGCGTTCGACGAAACCGGGTGTCTTCGCGAGTTGCGCAAAAGCGGCTTCAACCATCTCATTTGCGCGCGACATCGTTGAAAGAGTAGCCCGTTATAGCCTTGGGCCGCCGATTAGGAAACCCGAATGGGTCTCCAACCGGTAAAACTTCCCGCATATGCGTATTGCCGCTTTCGGATTTCTCTGCCTGGCGCTCACTTCGGCCCACGCTCAACTCAAGCCACCGCCCGATCAGAACGACGATCTGCGGAAATACGGCATGACCAAACGGGCGCCGACGCCCGCCTCAGTTCGCCTAAAGGGCTTTGCCCAAAGGACCGCGATGGAGGCGGCTGCCCCTTACAGCCAGATTAAGTGGCGCAGCGTCGGCCCGGAAATCCAAGGCGGTCGAGTTATTGCCTTCGACGCCCCCAAGAATGATCCAGACAAGCTTTTCGTCGCCTACGCCAGTGGCGGCTTGTGGGTATCGGAGGATATGGGCATCTCCTGGAAGCCGTTGACGGATACCCTTCCCGGCTTCGCGATCGGCGACTTCGCCTTAAGCAAGGATGGGAAAACCATCTGGGTCGGCACCGGCGAGAACAATTCCCAGCGCACAAGCTACGACGGCATGGGCGTCTACAAGAGCACGGACGGCGGCACCTCCTGGCAATATACGGGACTCGCCGAAACACAGCGTGTCGGCAAGATTCTGATCAATCCCAAGAACGAGAATATCGTCTATGTTGGAGCCCTCGGAGGCTTGTACACAACCAGTCCTGATCGCGGCGTTTACAAGACGATCGACGGCGGCAAATCTTGGCAGCAGGTTCTCAAGATCGACGACACTACGGGCGTCATCGACATGGCCATGGACCCTCGCAATCCCGACGTTCTCTATGCGGCGGCATGGGATCGGGAGCGACGCGCTTGGAACATCAAGGACGGCGGCCCGGGCACCGCCCTTTACAAGTCGACGGACGGCGGCAAGAACTGGGCGAAGATCATGAACGGCATGCCGGAGAACCGGAGTCTGGGCCGCATCGGCATCGCCCTCGCCCCTTCCAAGCCGGATCGGCTCTACGCTTACATCGATAATCAGGGCGGCGATGTCGACCAGCTCTATCGCGACGAATGGGCCAAGAGCGGTGTGCTCACCGCCTTCCGATTCCGCCAGATCAAGGATCCCGCGATCTTCTCGGCCATCGATCCCAAGGCGATTGAGACCTTTGTAAAAGCCTACATGCCGGCGAACACCAAACCGGAAGAGGTTCTTCAGGCGGTGAAAGACAAGAAGATGACGCTCGACGACATTGCGAGCAAGATGGCGGAGCGGAATCCGAACATCTGGAACATGCAAAATGCCGAGTCCGAGATCTTCCGATCCGACGACGGCGGCAAGTCGTGGCGCAAGCTCAACAAGCAGTTTCTGGACACATCGGGCTATGGCTACTACTGCGGCCGCATCGTAGTCAATCCGAAGGACCCGGACAACGTGATCGTCCTCAGCATGGCCATGTATCGCAGCGAAGACGGCGGCCAGAGCTTCACGACTGGGGGCCAAGGTCTCCATTCGGACCACCACTCCTACTGGTTCGACCCGCGCAACCCGACGTTCCAAGTTTCCGGAAACGACGGTGGGATGTATTGGTCCTTCGACGGTGGCGAGAGATGGCGGCACATGAACAACACGGCCGTCGGCCAGTTCACGACCCTCGCATTGGACAATAAGACGCCGTACAACATCTACGGCGGCCTTCAGGATAACGGGACGATGAAAGGACCGTCGACATACGGTCGCGGCTTCCGATCCCAGCCCTGGCAATGGACGGCGATCGGCGGTGGTGACGGCTCCGCGATCGCGGTCGACCCTCGGAACGAGAGCGACGTGGTCATCACGTCCTCGCAGTTCGGCAACTTCACCGGCCAAGACCAAAAGACGGCCCAGCGCTGGTCTTTCGGTGGCCGCGCGGCGTTCGCGGGCGGAACGAACCTTCGCTGGAACTGGATTTCGCCGGTCATCATCTCGAAGCACAAGCCAGAGGTGGTTTACATCGCATCGAACCGGGTGCACCGATCGACGGATCAGGGCAAGACCAAGTGGGAGACAATAAGCGCTGACTTGACCCGACAGATTCCGAACGGAGACGTGCCACATTCGACGGTCAAGGAACTCTCCGAGAGCCCGTCCACTTATGGCGTGCTGTACGCCGGAACGGACGACGGCAAGGTCTGGATCACCAAAGACGACGGCGCGACCTGGACGGAGATCTCGACTCCGGTCGAGAAGTGGGTTTGCCGCATCGTGGCCAGCCAATACGACCCCGCCACGGTCTATGTGGCGCAAACGGGATACCGTGAGGACGACTACACGCCGTACCTTTTCAAGTCGACCGATTACGGCAAAACATGGACCTCCATCGCCGGTGATCTGCCGACGGAGATGCTCAACACGGTTCGTGAAGATCCGATTCAGAAGGGCTGGCTGTGGGTTGGAACCGACCTCGGGGTCTACCTGTCTCGCGATGGTGGCAATCGATGGGTTCCGATGAACGGCGGTATTCCGCTCACTCCCGTCCACGACCTCGCCATCCAAGCGCGAGATAAGGAGCTTGTCATCGGTTCGCATGCCCGCAGCGTGTGGATTCTGCCCCTCGCCAAGGTCTATGAGTTGACCGACGAAATCATGGCCAAGGATTTCCACCTCTGGCCCGTGACCGACTTGACGCGCGGTGACTGGGAGTATCGACGCCAGTTCGAGCCCGATCCCGAAGCGGAGGTCGCTACGACTCCGGGTGGCGTCCAAGGCGGCCGCGGAAACCAGGGCGCCGGCAACCCCGCCGTTCGAGGCGAGTTGTGGACCAAATCCGGCGGTGCCGGCTTCATCCGGATCAAGGATAAGGATGGGAAAGTCGTCAAGGAAAAGGCGATGACTTGGGCCACGGGCTACAACCCGTGGGACCTCGACCTGCTCCTGAAGCCGGGTAAGCGGTTCACGGTCGATAACAAGCCGCGTGAGATTAAGACGGCGGCGGATGCCGTTCGTGACTGGTTCGAATCCGAGCGCTCCGTCTACGTCGCCCCTGGCGACTATACGATCGAGTTCGTGATTGGCTCGAAGACGGAGTCGACACCTTGGAAGCTCAAGCCGGCGTCGTAAACGACAACGACAAAGCTACCGTTTTCGCCACCCGCCCACGGGTGGCGAAGGCGAACAGCGCCCACTCTCGACTCGCCGGATTTCCGGAAGCAGGGCTCGCTTGGAAGCTGGTCGTCACCGCCATCCGTGGGCGGGATGGCTGAAACAAGTCTCCTCCATTCTGGGTCAGCGACTACTTCAACGGAGCGATCCAGATGTTTCGGTAGCGAACCTGGTTGCCATGATTCTGGAGCCGCAGCGGCCGCTGCTCGGGGCTTTCCCGGTTTCCGGATGCGGTTTCTCTTGGGAACTTCAGCTTGTTGTGGGTCAAAGTCCCGTTGTGATAAACCGTCACCCACGCGTCTTCGATCTTCTTATCGCCATCCCACTTGGCTTCATGGAACTCGATGTCGTAGGTCTGCCATTGGTACGGCTTGAACGCCATCGCGTAGTCGGGGGCCTTGGTGCCATAGAATCCGCCGCACTCGTCATGCGCGGGCGGACGGGGGGCGGAGTTTAAGACTTGAAGCTCGTAGCGGCGCTGGATGTAAACGCCCGAGTTGCCGTTCTCCTGACCCTGCTTGCCGTTGTCGTCGACCATAAATTCAATGTGCAGTCGGCTCGAGCCCATCGTCTCCTTGGTGTTCAAATCGCCGGTGCCGGCTGTGGTCTCCATGCCACCCTCGATCCACTCCCAGGGGCAGGGTGCGCCGGTTCGCTCCGCGACCCAGTTCGCCCGATCGGCGGCCGTCTTGAGAAGCCACTTGCCGCCCTTCGGAGGTTCGGCGAACGGCATTCCCAGGTCCTTGATCTTGAGGTTTTTCCAGCGCACTTCGAGACCGGCGGTGTCCGCCTGATGGACCTGCAGGCCGATGAATCCCCAGGAGGTCATGGCGTCCTTGTAATCGGCTGTCTTGATGCCGTTTACCCAAGCCTCGAAATGATCGCCCTTGGCCACGATGCGATACTTGTTCCACTTGCCGGGCTTAAACGCCTTTCGCCCTTTCTCGTTCTTCGAGAGGTCCTGCAGCCAGCCTCGGCGCGACTCATCGTAGAGCCCGCCTGACCAGCCACGGCTACTGGGATCGACTTCGATCTGATAGCCATGCACTCGCCCATCTTGGTAGCCCGGAACGCTCATCGAGCGAATCTGGATTCCGGAGTTGAGCTTGGGATCCGTCATCACTTCGAACTCGAGTTCGAAGTCGCCGTAAAACTTATCCGTGCAGAGGAAGCTGTTCGGTGAGCCGACGACGGTGCGGCCAACGATATGGCCCTTTTCGACCGTATAGGTCGCCTTACCGTTGAGCTGTTTCCAGCCATTGAGAGTCTTTCCGTCAAAAAGGGGCGTCCATTGGGCGGCAGTAAGAACCAGGGCGGCAACAAGCATCACCCTGGTTCTACCCGCTCCGGTCAATGCGTGACGGCTGACATGGTGTCTGGAAGCAGCGTCCGATAGACGCGGTGCGGCGCAACCCGCGCCCTTCAAGCTAGGAAGTGATAACTATCGGTTCGACAACACGATACGCTCGTAGGCCTCGACAACGTCGATCCAGTTCCGGCCGGGCACGTCTGTTTGACGGCAAAGCTCGTCCCAAACGGCGCCGAATGGCAGCGTCTTCAATTCCTCGATCCACGCTAACTTTGAACCTAAATTCCCTTTTCGTTCGAGGGACTTCAGCTTGTCCGTCGGATCCAAACAAGCAGAGAGGATGGCTTTCCTCGTTGCGCGAATTCCGGTCACATAGGCCGTGATTCGGTTGATGCTTGCGTCGAAATAGTCGAGGGCGACGAAGGTGCGGTCCAGGGCGTTTCCGCGCACCAGCTCGGCGAAGACGTTTCGAAGATCATCGTTCAGGATCACGACGTGATCGCTATCCCATCGCAAGGGGCGACTGACGTGGAGAAGGAGTTGGTTATGGAACTGGTAGAGCGCGGAAAGCTTGTCCGCGATCGTCTCCGTCGGATGAAAATGGCCCATATCAAGGCAAAGGGTGATCCCCTTTTGGAGCGCATATTGGGAATAGAACTCGAAGGACCCGACGACGTAGTCCTCCGATCCCAGGCCGAAGAGCTTGCTCTCCACTGCGTCGACGACGCCCTCCAGGTGCCCGGCCAGCATAAGATCCAGTGATTCGCGAAGACGGGCACGGGGAGACCAGCGATCGACGGGTGAATCTTTGGCCCCGTCCGGAATCCAGTGGTTAATCACGGCAAGACCGCCTTGGCGATGCGCAAAGGCCGCCGCGATGTGGCGGCATGCCTGACCATGATTGATCCAGAACGTGCGTATGCCGCTGTCGGCATGGCTCAGGGTGAAACCTTCCGCCGCATTGGGATGCGCGAAGAATGTGGGATTCATATCCAGGCTGATCCCCCGCTTCGCCGCCCAATCCATCCATCCGCCGAAGTGCCCGGGCTCGAGCTGATCCCGGCGGACGGCTTTCCCACCCGTCTCCGCGTAAATTGCGTGGAGATTTAGCCGATGAGACCCCGGCACCAAGGATAAAACCTTATCGAAATCCTGCCTGGCCTCATCCGCACTGCGGGCCG
>JBKJIP010000129.1:0-7007 GCA_046598515.1 Fimbriimonadaceae bacterium
GGTGCGGCCGGCGATAACGCCTTGGTATTTCTCGTTTTCGGCTTGGAGGCGGTGGACTTCGGAAGTCAGCTCGGTAAGTTTGCCAACATCGATCTGCCCGGTGAACAGTCGCTTCGCGACTTCGGGGTCCATCGCTTGAGCCCGGGATTTTTGGTTCTGGTTACTGATCCACGCACCCGAGATCATAATGCCGAGCACCAGCGACATGGCTCCAACTGGCCATTCCCAACCTTTCGCGATCGTTTGAGAGAACGGGTTTGTCATTCAATTTCCTCGGCTTTTCCAAAAGCCGGCTTATCGGGCACCACGAGATTGATCTCGATCCCTGGCTTAAATACGTCGGGACGCATCTCCATAGCTCGGGCCAGAGCCTCGAACTTTGCGGCAAGGTATTCGGGATGCCCAAGCCGAACCATGGCTCCCGATTTCAATTGTAAGCGAACGTTCCCACTCGTCGCCACCAACACCGTTGTTCCCTCCAAATTAGAATTGGCTACACGTTGGCAGACTTGTACGACGCGCTTTTGTTCCCACCGCGCGGAAAAGGATGCGCTGGGCTCGATGGCGCCGGGAAAGAGTCGAACCTGGGGAAGACCTTCGGGCATCTCCGGAATGGCGGCCACAAGACCCGATTCTGTCAGTTTCAGGTTCCGATTGCCGACGAGAATTGCGACCGGCTCATCGTATTTTATCTCGATCTTGGCCCGGCCAAAGATCGACTGGGAGATGACGGCGGATCGCATGTCGGCTCTTCGATAGAGCTCGACGAGGACGGCGTTCTGCGGGCTCCGCAGGGCGGGCCGGTCCGCCAAGAGCTTGGCCGCCTTTTCAATGCGGACCTGGTCGGAGGGCATGGCCCCGATAACCTTAACCTTGGTGGCCGACGTAATCGGGCTGAACGCAAAGCCGCAGACGACATTAATCGCGACGAGCAGCCATAGGATGGGGGCCCAGTTTGGACGGCGCTTACTTTTTCGCGCCATGTCTCCTCAAAGCATCCTGCGCGATCCAATCGCAAAGATCGGGGAAGCTGATGCCGGCCGCCTTCGCGCTGTTCGGCAAAAGGCTCGTGCCCGTCATGCCGGGCAGGGTGTTGACCTCCAGAATGAAAATCTCGTTCGTTTCGGCGCGGATCATCATGTCCGTGCGGGTGGCTCCTTCGCATCCCATGGCGCGATGAGCGGCCAGCGCGAGTTCCGTGGCCCGGTCGAGCATTTCTTGCGGTAATCGGGCGGGGCAGATTTCCTCCGTCGCGCCGGGCTCGTACTTCGAAGCGAAGTCGTAGGAGCCGCTGATAGGGACAATCTCCACGGGTGGCAGGGCTCGATCGCCAAGCACGGGCACGCTGATCTCCATGCCGACAATCCGCTCCTCAACCAAGACTTGGTCCCCGAATTGGAGTGCGTAGCGGATGGCTTCGGACAACTTGTCGCGTGAATCTACGAAGCTGAGACCCACGGTCGAACCTTGAGCGTTTGGCTTGACCACCACGGGACAGGGCAAGTCGAACCGCGCCTCGGGGTCGTCGACCAAAACGCCTTTGGGTACCGGGAGCCCGTGGGCGGTCAGAATCAGCTTCGTGCGTTCTTTGTCCATGCAGAGCGCACTCGACTGAACGGAGGATCCGGTGTAGGGGACGTGGAGCATCTCGCAGATGCCCTGAATGGCTCCATCTTCCGCATTCGTGCCGTGGACGGCGAAAAAGGCGAGATCGGGCCGGTTCGGCCCGACGAGGAAGCTGAGATCGCCCCGGCTCAGAAGTTTGTCGGTGAGATCGATTCGGGTTACCGAATAGCCCTTTTCTTCGAGAGCGTTCGCGATCGCACGCCCGCTGAGCAGGCTGACCTCGCGCTCCGCGCTATCGCCGCCTTCGAGAACCACGATCTTTTTCGGACCAGAACGGTCGATCTCCTTGAGGAACTCGGGTACGAACTCGCCGATGGTCCCCGCCCCCATGCCTACCACCAGGTCGCCCGGGCGGACCATTCCGGCAACCTCGCGGGGGAGGAGGAAACGGCTGGGAACGTACTTCGCGGGCTTCGTGATGCCCTCCGCGATCCGAGCTGAGCTGATGCCGGGGATTGGGTCTTCGCGAGCGGGATAGATATCGGTCAGCACGACGACATCGGCCCGGTTCAGGGCTTGGCTGAACAGAGGCAGGAAGTCTTTGGTGCGCGAGTAGAGATGAGGCTGGTAGACGACGATAAGCCGGCGATCCGGATAACGCTCGCGGAGGGCCTTGAGGCTGGCCTCGATCTCGCTGGGGTGGTGGGCGTAGTCGTCGACGACGGTGATCGGACCTTCTCGATAGACCTGGAGCCGGCGCTCCGCCCCGCGAAACTTCGCGATGCCTTCTTTGGACTGCTCCGTGTCGATGCCGGCCATCTTGGCCGCAGCGAGCGCGCCCCCGGCATTTAGGCGGTTATGGTCTCCCGGTAGGGCCAAGCTCATTTCAACGGCTTGATAAGGCGTTTTCACCGGGGCCTTCGTGAGACCGGCAATCTCGGCGGCACCCTTGTCACTTTCGCAGTAGACCAAGCCAATCGACGCGCGATCTACAAAGCGCAGGACACTGGCCCGGAGATTGTCGTAGTTGCCGTGAAAGTCGGAGTGATCCAGTTCGAGATTGGTGAGGATCACGATCGCGGGATCGATGTCATGGAAGCTATCGTAGGCTTCGCAAGCTTCGACCACGGCCCATTCACCATCGCCTTCCCGCACCGGCGAGTTCCATTCGGGAATGGCCGCACCAACGACGACGAGCGGATCCTGGCCGGCCGCGATGAGGGCGGAGCCGGTGAGGCCGGTGGTTGTAGTCTTGCCGTGGGTGCCGGTGATAGCGATGACTTTTCGATCTTGAAGAAGGTAGCCAAGGAGTTGGGATCGCCGGAAAAGAGGACATCCCAGCTCGTGAGCGCGCTTGACTTCGGGAGAGATGGCGAGGTCGATCGCGTCGGTCAGGATGACGGCATCGCCGGGCTGGATGGGATCGCCGGTATGACCGATGTGAACATCGATGCCTTCCGCAATGAGTTCGGCGGTGACATTGGAGGCGGTGGAGTCCGTTCCGCGCACTCGCTTGCCGCGATCTTTGAGCATTTTTGCGAGAGCGCTCATGCCGGCACCGCCGATTCCGACGAGGAAAAAGGCGTCATGCCGACTCAGTTCTTCGCGGGAAGCGAAGGCCTCGAGGATCTCACTTTTCTTGCGCATGCGGGTCTGTTAATTCTGACGCCATTGCGTGCCTGTTTGAACGGGGGTTTTTTTAGGGTTTAGGACAGAGCCCACATGATCCAAGATCGGACCGAGACTACTCTTCTGCAGTAGCCATTGATTTGAACCTTGAAATCCCGAGCGGTGTAAATTGGGTGCCAGGTCGCCCAGGGCGACGACGGCTCTCTCAAGCATCTCGATTTCTGGCGTCATCCTCACGGGCCAGCACCCAGAAGCCGGCCCAGTTCAATCTTCGCTAGCTCAACTTCCCGAGCCGTTCCTATGCGGAGGACGTCTACAAGCGCGAGCAGTTCGTAAAGCTTCTCGTCTAGCAGGGCGGCAGGAGGGACTGTTTTGTAGATGGGCTCACAGGCAATGCCACGCTCCGTACCCTCCGCATGTGGCCAAACCGGGATAGGGTCATCCCCCAGTGAGATTTGCTCCTTGAGGGGAGGGGCGGCATGCGCGGTTGGTATTCCTCGAACCATCCCGCCTCTCTTGGCCGGAAAGTAGTATTTGACTGCTAACAGGGCCTCGTAGAGGGCCTGTGGTTTCGCGCGACCGTCCTCTCCAAGCAGTCGGCATTCAGTGGACCGCTTGGCTGCCGCATGAGCTTGTGACGCGCTAATGCCGATGCTGGCCCCTATCGCAGCGTATCCGCTGGTACCCGACGCCTGAACCTTAAGCACAAGGAGAATGTCTTGCGGCCTGAGCATGCTCTATTCTACATTCTAGAATTTAGAATGTCAAGGTCTTTGCTACTCGCCATAGTCGAATCGTAGCCAGTGCACCAGTCTAGGCGGCTATGACCAGTATCATGAGAATCGTGCCACGTCCCCTCCTCATCGTCGACGGCGATAACCTTGCTCATCGTGCATACCACTCCACTCCGAAGACCGTCCTCGGCGCGGACGGGACGCCTATCAACTCCATAGTCGGCTTCATCAGCATGCTGATGAATGTGTGGACCAAGGAAGAACCGCGGGCGATCTTCGTTTGCTGGGACACCCTTGGAGTTGACACCTACCGCAACGAACTGTGGCCGCCTTATCAAACCGGCCGCATCTTCGAGCGCGAAATCATTGCGCAGCTCAACCTCTTCCCCGCTCTCTGCGAGGCGGCCGGATTTGGGGTTGGGAAGGGAGCCGGGTACGAGGCGGACGACTTTATGGCCGCAGCGGTGGGAGCCGAGCTAAAGCGCGGCGGCCAATGCTTGCTTTACACCACGGATAAGGACTCCTATCAACTCATCTGTGAAGACGTCACGATGATCGCTCCACAGCGCGGGACGCGAGAACTGGAGCGTATCACTCCGGCTCGCGTGGTTGAGAAGTTCGGGGTACTGCCCGAGCAGGTGCCCGATTTCAAAGCCTTGGCCGGAGATCCCTCCGATAAGATTCCCGGACTTCGCGGCGTGGGGCCGAAAGGGGCATCTTCGATGCTGCTCAAGCACGGTTCGCTAGAGGCCGCTTTACAAGAATGGAGCCGGCCGGAGGACGTCGAACTAGCGCTCAAGTTCCGGGAGGTTGCGCGGATGCGGCACGATGCGGTGGTCGCGCTGCCCGAGCATGGTCCGGATTGGCAAGGTTGCGCGGACGCGCTCCGCGCTCTCGGCGCGAACAATCTCGCCGACCGGGTTGCCGCTTTGGCTTAGCGCTTCTTTCGTCGCAACAGGGCCACGACGCCAAGCCCGAGTACCGCCATCGTTGCCGGTTCGGGGACGGGTTGCGTCCAGAGCAAGGCGTGGTTCATACCGGTATTGTTGTCCACTCCGTAGCCCGTGATGTACGTGAAGTTGGCGTCGGCGTAGATTCCGTAGGCTCGGGTGCTCGCGTAGTTCGCGTCATGGATGTCGACCCAACTGGCCGAGTTGCCGCTCCACAGACTGGCATGTTCGATGCCGCCAGTGGTCACATAGCCGACCTGAAGTCCGTTCCAGACGCCATATGCGGAGCCGTCCGTTGCCGCACCCGGAGTGAGGTCGATCCAGGAGCCGGACGTGCCGCTCCATAGGCTGGCGCGATCAACACCGCCGACGGTCGCGTAGCCCACTTGCTGGGCGCCGTCGGTGAAGAAGGCGTAGGATCGGCTCGCCGCGCCGGGGTGCATGTCTACGAAAGATGCGGCCGTACCCGTCCAAACGCCGGCATGATCTTGCCCGGCGATCGTGGCTTCGCCGGATTGCTGCCCTCCGCCGATGGAGTGGATGTAGGAATCCGAAGCACCGCCGGGGTGCAGGCTCGTCCAGGACGCCGCGCTGCCGGTCCAAAGCGAAGCCTGGAAGTTGCCGCTGAAATCGGAATAGCCCCCTTGCACGCCGCCGGAAACGGCCCGAGCGTAGGAGCGGATTGCGCCGGTCGGATGGAGGTCGACGTACGATGCCGCCGTCCCCGCCCAAACGGATGCCCGGTCTTGGCTGGGGTTGGAGAGAAGTCGAACTTCACCGACTTGCTGAAAGCCGTCGGTCGTTGCGGCACCCGAAACTTGGGCGACACCCGGGTTGAGGTCGACCCAAGAACCGGCGGTGCCGGTCCAGAGGCTGGCCTTGGAGAGGAACGTGTTCGAGTCGCGGATGACACCCGCTTGTTGTCCCGCGCGCACGCTCCAGGAGATGGAGGTCAGGGCGTTCGCGGGGTGGAGATCGGTGACCGTCCAAACCGCGAAAGCGCTCGGTGCGCCGATCGTCGCCAAGGCGACCAAGAGAAAACTCCGAAACAATCCCCTACCCATGGGCGGTTTGACCCTTGTGCCTGGCTTTCGGTTCCGGGCTATTTCTTGCCCGGCCGCCCGAAGAGAGCGTCGCATCTCCTACGGCTATCGCCTCCGTCGTCTGCGGCGCCCTCTTCGGGCTTTCTTGTGGGCTGCCCTAACCCAGGCCTCCGACGCGACGCTATCGCGACGCGTCTCCAACCTGGGCTGCTCACTCTCGCCCTTTCAGGGCGGGGGAAGATCGCTTCGCGATCCCTAGCATGGGCTTCCAGCCCATGCGTCTCCCAGGCTTCCAGCCTGGGGTTTCCGGCTGGTCGGTTGCCCCTGCCGCCCTTTCAGGGCAGGTGATGCTCTTACTGCGATCTTCGCGAACAACCAAGCCCGTTCCCTCAGTGACGATTCTCGAATGTCCCGGCCTGAAGGGCCGTGCGTGAGCAGCCCAGGCCGAAGGCGCGCGCCGCCAGGCTCGCGCCGAAGGCCTGGGAAGGACGCCGACCCCACAGAGCCCGGAGATGGAGAAGCAGGCGACGAGCACGTGTGCGAGGAGTTGCTTCTCCATCTCCGGGCGGTGGCAGCGGCCAATTACCAAGAAAGCTCAACCGCGCTTTCGCTTGCCGTTCGTGCCCGCCCCGTCCCTCGTCAAAACCGCAAGAAATGTATGCTCGTCTTCCCCGGCATCGATCGCATGAATCCGCAGCCCCGTACCCTCGAGCAGCAACCGCAGATCTGCCACGGAGTAGCACCTTAAGCCACGCGTCATTTTCGGAGGATCGTTTACGCTCACATCTCTCCAAGCCATGATGTATCGGCTTGTTTCTTGCACATAGGTCGATTCGGTGGAAAACGGTTGCTGGCCGTGCCGCGTGCTCGGAGTCTGTTTAAGCCACCAAGCGGGGTCGAACACTGTCACGAACAAGCGAGAACGTTCGTCTCTCAGCCATTCGGTGGCAACCCGCCGCAGCAGTTCCCTTTGATAGGCATCGTCGCCAAATCCGAAGCCGCTCCACAGCGTCACAGCATCATAATCACGGCCCAAATCGCTCCCCGAGAGACCACCGTCCCGAACATCTGCTTCAAGCCCTTCG
>JBKJIP010000283.1:0-5515 GCA_046598515.1 Fimbriimonadaceae bacterium
CCGACTTTGGCCGCCCTCGTCGAGGGAGCATTCCTCTCCTGGGCTATGCGGCGAGCGCGTGACCGATCAGTTCTCGGAGCTGCGACAAGTTCGTAATGATCGCATCGGGCTCGGGACCGTCCACGGGTCTCTCTTCCGGCTTGGCGGTGACGCCGTTCGCGCTGGGCGGAACATCGCTAGGGCGGCGAATCCAGATAGCATGCCACCCGGCTTCGAGAGCGGCACGCACGTCGTGAGCGTAGCTGTTGCCGACAAACAGCATCTCTTTGCCGCTGACGCCGACCTCGGCCTCCACGCGGCGGAAGACTTCCATGTGCGGTTTGCCCCTGCCCATTTCGCCCTCGATGTAAATGTGCGGGAAATACTTTTCTATGCCAAGCGTGGCGATCTCTTGGCGCTGGATGTCGGCGGGGCCGTTTGTGATGAGGCCCATTTTGACCTTGGGCTTGAGCCACTCGAGGATTTCGATTGCATCGGGGAAAAGCGCCAAGTTTCCGTCTCGGTGCCGACCATAGGCTTCGCTTAGGCTCGCGGCCAGTTCAGGGTTCTCCTGCCCGATACGGGCCAGGGTGAGTCGCATCTGCTCGGTGCGCGTCGGCTCGCCCATTTTCAGATAGGTTTCGTACCAGCCGGTCTTCTTGAGCGTCGGGCTGAACTCGCGAAAAGCCGTCGCCCAATGCTCGACAAGCTCGTCGACGGTGTAGCCGCTGGGACCGTGATCGACAAACGCTTGTCGCAGCCCCGCCTTCGAGGCATCCCAATAGCCGCAAAGGGTGTCGTCCAGATCAAAAAAGACAGCCCGGAGTTCCGCAAACATTGGATTCACTAGCTTCAGATTATGGGCAGATTCCCCGCGAACCTGCACGGTGCTTGAAATCTGGGGTTTAGGGTTTAGGGTCTCGGGTCTAGGGTTTTGGATTTGGATTCGCGATGTTGGCACCGGACCCCCACCCGGTTCGCAAGCTCACCGACCTCCCCCAAACCGCACGGGCATCGGTTTAGGGGAGGTGGACGTCCAAAACCCCAAACCCCAGCCCCTAACGACTCGGTACCCTTTTGGGCATGGACCACGGAATGGACGGGGTGATCATCAAGCCGCTTCGCAAGTTTGAAGACCCACGCGGATGGCTGACCGAGCTTTATCGGGACGATGAGCTCCCGGAGGGATTTGAGCCTACGATGGGATATCTCAGCGTCACCAAACCCGGAGTGGCGCGCGGGCCGCACGAGCATGTCGATCAGACGGACGGATTCGTTTTTCTCGATGGGGCGTACGACCTTTATCTTTGGGAGAATCGGCCCGGGAAGTCGGCTCCACCCTTTAAGGGTCGAATGGGTCGGGATTACCCTTGCTTTGTGGTTGTGCCACCGGGCGTCGTACACGCCTACAGGAACGCGGGTGAGGCAGATGCGTTCGTTTTGAATTTCCCGAACCGGCTCTATGCGGGCTGGGGAAAGAAGGAGCCTGTCGATGAAATTCGGCACGAGGATGAGGCGGAGAGCCCGTACAAACTCGATTGATGCTCGGTAGAACGAACCGCGAGTACCCCTCGATTTGGCTTCGCCCCCACCTTGGGGAGACCGAAGACCTCGGGCCCATGATGGATGCTCTAGCCGAGGTGGATACGGTCATCGACGTCACGCTCATGCCCGGCGTTCTCTCTCGGCTGCATGGGAAGAAGCTCCTCTATCGCGGAGGCACGGGGATCGCAGGGGCGCGGACTAACAACAACGCGGGCGACCTTATGGGGGCGGAAATCATCGAGATCGTGTCGTCTCTGGCCGGTCAGCCCTTGGAATTCTTTGTGCTCAGGGTTCGCGAGCCGTTGGAGGACCACCAAATTGAGGGCGCCCTCGGTGCACTGACGAGCGCCCTCGAGGAAGGCCTTGTGCGGCACGTGGCCCTGGGATTCGAGGGACCGGCGGCGATGCCGCTGTGGCAATTGAACGACGCCTTCGATATGGTGCTTGTCACGCGCAATCATCGGGATGAGTCCGACTACCTAGCCGCTTCGGCACAGGCGCGGAGCCGGCGGGTCGGCGTGGTCGCGGATCGGGTCATCGAGTGGGATTATGGGGTGACGTTCACCCGGCTGCCCAGCTTGTGGAGGCTGCCGAATCTTTCAAAGGGGTTCTACGGAACCTCGGTCGAGCAGGCCGTCGCGGCCCGCTTCGCCGTCGACGGGCCGGTGATTGTCGGAGTCCGAACCAAGGACGATGTCGACCGGTATCGGGGGCTTCTGGAAGGGAAGGTAGAGATTCCGGTGGGGATCGACGCTTATGTTGAGCCTTTCGTGAAAGCCTGGGATGACCCCGCCGAATGGGCGGAGCTTGAAAACAGCCCCCACGCGTGGATTCGCGAAGCGGCGGCGAGGAGAGGGCGATGAAGGTGGCCGTCATCGGAGCCGGCATCAGCGGCCTGCGGACGGCGATGCTTTTGGAGAAGCAGGGCGTCCAAGTCGAAGTATTCGAGGCACGGGACCGCGTGGGCGGTAGAACATGGACGATCCGCGATGGTGACTACGATGCCGGAGGCGAGTGGATCGATTCCGATCATGCCCGGATGATCGCCCTAATTGCGGAGCTTGGCTTGGAACTGGCCCCGTCGAGCGGCCCGCGCCAAGTGTTTTACGGCGGCACAATGCGCACGACGGACGACCTTTGGCCGGAAATGACGCAGGCCGAGATGAGGTTCTGGCAGCTCGCCGACGAGGGGTTCCAAGCGGGCGAAACTTTGGCCGACCTCATCGAAGCAAGTAGCGACAATGAGATGGGGCGATGGTGGATGACGGCCAATCTGCGATCCGATGAGGGGACGGACCCGGATCAAGTCGGCCTCGATGGATGGCTCGATTTCTATAAGCACTACCAGGAGCGAGAGGGCGGAGAGCTGAGCGCCTTTCGCGTGAAGGGCGGCATGGGGCAGGTGGCGGTGGAGATGGCGAAGCGGCTCAAAGGGCCGATCCATCTCGGTCTTGAACTTATCTCGGTTGCGCCGGGAAGACTGACCTTCAAGCGGGTGAAGAGGGGACTTCTTCGGGCCTCCGAGGTGAGAAGAGAGGGATTTGATCACGTCGTGATCAGTCTCCCGCCGCCCTGTATGGCGCGGGTCAGGTTCGATCCACCGCTGCCGCCTGTGCAAGCGGAGGCTTACGCGACTTGCGGCTTTGCGCCGATTGTGAAGGTGGTTTGGGTTGGCAGGGAAGGGCGGTCGGCGTTTTATCACTCGCCCATGCAGCAGACTTGGGAAGGCGGTTGGGGCCGCGAGAAGGTGATGATCGCCTATATCTGCGGCCGTGACGCGGAGGCGTTTTCTCGCGGCGAAGAGCATCTCGATGGCGGCAGGCTGCACGACTGGATCAAGGACCCGTACGCCGGCGGCGGTTTCTCGTTCATGCGCCCGGGCTTCTTGCCTCTGAAGCCATGGCTTTCGAAGGTGCACGGGAACGTGCATTTTGTGGGAGAGCACACGGGCGGCTGGATGGGGTTCTTTGAAGGAGCCGTCGAAAGCGCGGAGCGTGCGGTTACCGAGATCGTACAGGACCACCTCCCCTAAACCGCACGGACATCGGTTTAGGGGAGGTGGAAGTTTATTAAACGGCCGCGAGTTCCTTCACGGGTTCATCAGCGAAGGCGACTTCGAGAGCCTGCTCGATGTCGTCGATTAGGTCTTCGACTTCCTCGATACCGACGCTGAGGCGCAGGTGGGTCGGGCGGATGCCCTTGGCTTGGCGCTCTTCCTCGGTCATGCAGCCGTGGGACATCAGCGTCGGGTAGCCGACGATCGACTCCACGCCACCCAGGCTTTCGGCGAGCATGAAGATCTTAAGAGCTTCGGCAAAGCGACGCGCGTGCACTGCATCGCCCTCGATCTCAAAAGAAACCATGCCCCCGAAAGCCTTCATCTGCTTGCGCGCGATGGCGTGCTCGGGGTGGCTGGGGAGTCCGGGATAGTAGGTCGTCTTGACGCGGGGATGGCTCTCGAGATACTCCGCGATCTTGTGCGCGTTCGAGCAGTGACGCTCCATGCGGATGCCGAGCGTCTTCACGCCGCGCAGGGTCAGCCAGCAATCGAAGGGCGAGGGAACGGCGCCGACCGTCTTTGCATAGACGTAGACGCTCTCGTGAATCTCTGCGTTGTTCGTGATGAGCGCGCCTCCGATGACATCGCTGTGGCCGCTGATGTACTTCGTGGTGCTGTGGACTACGATATCGCAGCCGAGGTCGAGCGGAGTTTGAAGGTAAGGGGATGCGAACGTGTTGTCGATGACGCAGAGGATCCCGTGCTCCTTACAACAGTCGGCGATAGCCCGGATGTCCATGATCCGCAGATTCGGGTTGGTCGGCGTCTCGAAGATCACCATCTTCGTGTTCGGCTTGATCTCCGCCTTCAGGCTTTCGATCGAATGACCGTCGAACTCGCCGGTCTCGATGCCGGAGCGGGGAAGGAGCTTGTCCTTGACGCGCTGGGTGCCGCCATAGATGTCGCTGGCGCAGAGGAGATGATCTCCCGCGCTCAACAGGCTGAAAGCGGCGAGGACAGCGGCCATGCCGCTGCCGAAGCAAACGCAATGCTCGCCATTCTCGATGCTGGCGAGAACCTGTTCGAGGGAGCTTCGATTCGGGTTGCTGACGCGGGTGTAGTCGTGCTGAGGCATGCTATCCAAATCCGCCCAAGCAAACGTGGCCGACTGAAAAATCGGCTGAATGACGGCGCCGGCTTCCCGATCGGGATTCTGGGCGACGCGAATGGTGCGGGTCGTGAATTGCATGACGCTCTGATTATCAGCCATGCGCAGGTTCAATCGAACCCGGTTTCTTCGAATCGAAGGGAGAAGGGTGTGGTTTTCTTTGTTTGCGATGCAGAGAGGACTGGCGCAGTGCATCCGAGGCGTTCCAGCAAGGGGCAGGTTAGAACAGGGTCAGGGGCGAAATGTCCATATTTCCAGCCTGGGCGGCCCGCCACACGATGGCGTGTGGCGTGGAACAGGCTGTCCTGACCGTTGTCGTTCACACCACTCGCCCACGAGTGGTGCTCCGACCGGCTTCCATGCGAGTCCTGCGTGAAACCGCAAATCGTGCGACCCCTTCGTCCTTCGCCCGTTGCCTCGCAAACGGTTGCCCACGAAACATCCCTCATGATCTTCTCATGTCCACCGGGTAGCCTTGTTTCATGACAGTCCGCCTGGTGCTAATGTCCGTCGCCCTGGCGATCGTGGCTGTGGCCTGCGGTCCGCGCGAGGAATCCTCCCACGTTCTGCGGGTCGCAAACTGGGGCGGCGCGGGCGAGGAAGGGGAGTTCGCGAACCTTACCGCCAAGATCAACCGCGACTTCGAGAAGAAGCATCCCGGCGTCAAGGTCGTCATCGAGGGGATTCCGAACGAATACCTGCAGAAGATGCTCCTCAACCATATCGCGGGCGCGATGCCGGATGTGATGGTCATCGACGCTTCCAGCGCGTCTGTCTTTATCGACAACGGCATCCTCGCCGATCTCACGCCCTCCTTCGAAAAG
>JBKJIP010000318.1:0-4750 GCA_046598515.1 Fimbriimonadaceae bacterium
GTGGGTAGTTCGTAGCTTCGAGCAACGGGGCGTTCACTTCGTCGAGGATATCGGGGACATCCCCGAGGGCTCCGTCGTCGTCTTTTCCGCCCATGGTGTTTCTCCCGAAGTTCGTCGCGAGAGCCGGGCTCGGGGGCTTACGATCATCGACGCCACCTGTCCGCTCGTCACCAAGGTCCATAACGAAGCCAAGCACTACGCCGCCAAAGACTTCTTCATGATCTACATCGGCCATGAGGGCCATGTAGAGGCGGAAGGAACGATGGGCGAGGCCCCCGACCGGATGGTGCTCGTGGAGACTCCCGAGGACGTGGCGGCTCTCAATATTCCCCATTACGACAAGTTGGCCGTGGTTACACAAACGACGCTCAGCGTCGATGAAGTTCAGCGGACGATGGCCGCTCTTCGAGTGAAGTATCCCCATCTCCAGACCCCTAAGAAAGAGGATATCTGTTACGCGACGACCAACCGCCAAGCCGCCGCTCGTGAGCTGGCTCAGCATTGCGATTTGGTTTTGGTGATTGGTTCCACCACGTCGTCCAACTCAAACCGTCTCCGCGAGGTTGTGGAGAGTCTTGGCGTTGAGGCACACCTCTTAATGGCTCCCGAGCAAGTTCGGCCGGAGTGGAAATCCCGCCGGGTTATCGGCGTCACCAGCGGCGCATCGACCCCCGAAAATCTCGTGGAGGAAATTGTTGGGCGCCTTCTGGAGGGCGAGAATGCCACCGTCGAGATCCTTGAGACCATCAAGGAAGACGTGAGTTTCCGACCGCCGCGCGACCTCATCCAGCTTGCCATGGCTCGAAGCTAGGCCGCCGCCGCAGGTTCACGATTGCCATAACAAGCCACCGAGAGCCCGATGACTTGGATCACCAGCGTCAGCAGAATCAGCCGGGGATCGAACCAAAGCTGCATTGCCTCCAAGGCCGCGTGGGGAGAGAGCACAACGCTTGGCGAAAACCAGAATGCCCGCGTCACCGTGAGGTTGATCACCGCGAAAGCGATCGGATACGTGATGTTCATCGGCATCCGAAACTTCAGATCGCCGGCCATATCAGGAACGAAGAGCACCGCGAGCATGAAGCCAAAAGCGGCGAGGCACGGCGGGGTGGCCAAGATGAGAAGCATCGCTGGATCGAAACCCCCGGCGAAGACGAGGAGCAAGGCGGCCGCGGGAAATGAGAGGAGCGCCAGCAGCCCCCCGGCCTCGATCCCAAAAAGGACTCGCTTCCCCATGCCTCTATTGTGGACTAGCTGGCAGAGTGGGGGGATAGGACTCGAACCAGAACTCGCCCAGTTTGCTTAGTCCAGCCCAGTTCCAAAAGCTAGAACAGCTCGTGGGCCGCGGATGGTTTGTGCCACGGCGGTGCTTTGTACATGCAGCCGACCCCTCTTGCGAGTTCGAAGAGGTGCTCGTTCATTCCCTACAAATTCTAACTTTATCCCAAGGGCACGAAAGTCAGGGGCGGATCTTTTTGGGGTAAGCAGGCGTGTGCCTTCAGTTTGGACTGCGAAGTGGATTGGCTATGTCTATGACCCCCGAGAGGATCTCGGCGTCTTCGAATTTAGAAGGGTCTTCCAATCGAAGAGCGGCGGGCCGGTTGCCATTCGCGTCTCGGCGGATCAGCGTTACAAGCTCTATCTGAACGGAAAGCTTGTCGGGTTCGGGCCCCAGCGGGGCGACCTCCAGCATTGGTTCTACGAATCGTACGACCTCGAAACCCAGGCGGGAGAGAACGAACTGGTGGCCGTCGTGTGGAACTTCGGCTACCTGTCGCCGATGGCCCAAATCTCGGCTCGCGCTGCCTTCCTTTGTGAAGATATCGACTCGGGCGCCCTTTCCACGCCCGGAGACTGGGAAGTCCGCCGCTTCGCGGGCTGGGACTTCGCGATGATGCACAACGGGATGGGCGATTACTACATTGACGTTGGTCCCGGAGAGATTCGAGATTTTCGAGCGGAGCCGAACGGGTGGAGCAAGCCGAACGTGATCGGAAGCGCCGAGGATCGCGGTGTGTCCGGTGGCGGGACCGCATGGATGCTCATCCCGAGAACGATCCCGCCGATGCTCTATGAAGACAGCGGTTTCACACCTCGTGATCGAACTGCCGAATGGAAATCGGACGCTGCTGCCGGGACATTCTTGCTCGATTTCGGGGTGCTTTTATGCTCCTACCCCGTGCTGAAAGCAACTGGACCAGCCGGAACCCAAGTGAGATTGACCTTTGCCGAGGCGCTCTGGCAAGGTGATAGCCAGAAGGGAAATCGTAACGAGGTCGCGGACAAGGTGTTTCACGGTTACCAGGACCGGGTCATTCTGAGCGGGGCCGAGGATGTGTTCGAACCCCTCTGGTGGCGCACCTTCCGATATGTCCTCATCGAAGTTTTCGATGAAGAGGGCAATCCCTCGGATGGTGTTGAATTCGAACTGGGTGCCATCAACACCGGCTACCCCCTCAAGCAAGAATCAACCTTTGAGGCCGACCACCCGTGGGTGCGGCCCATTTGGGATGTATCGATTCGAACCGCCGAGCGGTGCGCGGGCGAGACCTACTTCGATTGTCCGTACTACGAGCAGCTCCAGTACGTGGGCGATACCCGAATCCAAGCCCTTATCGGTTACTACCTCGGCCGCGACCGGGCGCTCCAGCGAAATGCGATCGAGACGCTGGGCTGGTCGGCGATGGAGAACGGCCTGACATGGTCCCGCTATCCCTCGCGACAAACCCAAATCATCCCGCCTTTCAGCCTGTGGTGGGTGATGATGATGTGGGACCAGATGCTCTACGACACGCATCGCACTTTCGAGCACGTGCTTGCGGCGCAGATGATGGGGAACGTGATCGAGGGCTACAACCACAACGCGATAGACGACCGATTTTGGAATTTCGGAGATTGGGTGCCGTCTTGGAAATGGGGCCAACCGGCGGCCGGGGCGAACGCCACAATGCACCAGATTCTGGCGAGCATGGCTCGGTTTGCGAAGATGGAGCGCATCAGCCGCGGCGCATTCTCGGTTATCGATGAGCTGCTGGATGAGGATGTGATCGGCAAGAACCTCTCCAAGTACGGATCTCGCCACATGGCGAACTATGACCGAGTTAACGGCCTGGTCAAGGATGATGCCGACTTCGATTGGGAGCCGACGGAGCATGCCGAAGCGCTGTACCGCGTCTACCAAATGATGGCGGGCCATGAGCCGGACCCTTGGCCCCATGTCGCTCTTGAGAAGGCGAACGCGGCGCACTGCACCTACTACTTCTCGTACTACAAGCACCTCGCGATGTGCGGCAGCGCGAATCCGCCCGACTACATGGAACTGCTTCGTCCATGGCAGGAGCAGATCGAGAACGGCCTGACGACCTTTGCCGAGAACCCCGAACCAACGCGCTCCGACTGCCACGCTTGGAGCGCGCACCCCATCCTCGGCTTTTTCCAAATCGTGGCGGGTGTCACCAGTACAGCTCCCGCCTGGACGAGAGCGAAGATTCGTCCGAATCCGGGTTCATTGCGAAGGTTTGTGGCGAAGATCGCGCATCCGATCGATGAACTTATCGTACGATATGAATCGGATCGGTTCGAGGTTGAGTCGCCGGTGCCGTTTACGTTCGAGTGGAAAGGTCAAAGCCATGAGTTCGACCCTGGACACCATCGCATCTAGGTGCCTTCTTGGAGCTATTTCCAATGACGGCAAAGATCGCATAACGGGCCAAACCAGAGGGAGTGCGAGGATGCAATGTGCGTCGCAGCGCATAGCCTGATCTTGGATGTTCTGGGACGGCCTTCGAATCTAATGGGTGCATAAATTTCAACCCGCTGCGAGGCACGTTGCATCCTCGCACTCCCTTGATTTCGACGCAATTGCCAGGGCTGCCACTTGCCAAATGTGGGCTATGCGATTCCCTACACATCGCCCTAACCAAGTAAACTTAGATTCGAAAATGGCTACCCGAATCGGAATCAATGGTTTCGGCCGTATTGGCCGCCTGACCCTCCGCACGATGCTGAAGAACTTCAAAGGCGAGTTCGATGTTGTTGCGATCAACGACCTAACCGACACCCGAACGAACGCGCACCTCTTCAAGTACGACACCACGTACGGGCCGTTCCACGGGAATGTCGAGCACGACGACAAGAGCATCACCATCGACGGCGATAAGCTCACCGTCTTCGCCTCCACCGACCCCGCGCAGATTCCATGGGGCGATGTCGGCGCCGACATCGTCATCGAATCCACCGGCCGCTTTACTGATGCCAATCTGGCCGTCGCCCACAAGACGGGCGGCGCTAAAAAGGTCATCATCTCTGCCCCGGCCAAGAACGAGGATCTCACGATCGTGCTCGGCGTGAACGACGAGATGTACGATCCGGCCAAGCATCACGTCATCTCGAACGCATCCTGCACCACGAATGGCCTCGCGCCGGTCGCCAAGGTGCTGCATGAGAAGTTCGGTATCGAGAAGGGCCTCCTCACGACGGTCCACGCCTACACCAACTCGCAGTCGACCGTCGACACCGCCAAGAAGGATGTGCGCGATGCTCGCGCCGCGGCAGAGAACATCGTGCCTTCCTCCACTGGTGCGGCCAAGGCCGTGGGCTTAGTTATCCCCGAGTTGAAAGGCAAGTTCACCGGCATGGCTTTCCGGGTGCCGACGCGAACGGTCTCCGTCGTAGACTTCACTGCGATCCTCAGCAAAGATGCCTCGGTCGAAGAGATCAACGCGGCAATGAAAGAGTATGCCGATGGGGC
>JBKJIP010000458.1:0-10297 GCA_046598515.1 Fimbriimonadaceae bacterium
GCGGTGTCGACGGCCTTCTGGTCACGGGGCGTGAAAGCGCGCAGCGCGTGCTGCACCCGGTTTCCGAGTTGGCCGAGAACGGTGTCGGGAACGTCTAGTGGATTCTGGGAAATGAAGTACACGCCGACGCCCTTGGATCGAATCAAGCGCACAACTTGCTCAACCTTCTGAACGAGCGAAGAGGGGGCATCGGTGAAGAGCAGGTGGGCTTCATCGAAGAAGAAGACCAGCTTCGGCTTGTCAAGATCACCAACCTCGGGGAGCTCTTCGAAAAGTTCGGAAAGGAGCCAGAGCAGGAACGTCGAGTAAAGCTTCGGATTCTGCATCAGCTTGTCCGCGGCAAGGATGCTGATGACGCCGCGGCCATCGGTGGAGGTCCGCATGAAGTCGACCAGTTCCAAGGCAGGCTCGCCAAAAAACTTCTCGCCTCCCTGCTCCTCGAGCACGAGGAGAGCGCGCTGAATCGCGCCGACGGAGGCGGCGCTCACGTTTCCGTACTCGCGAGTCAACTCTTCCGCCCGCTCGCCGACGTAGCTGAGGATCGCGCGCAGATCCTTGAGGTCTAGCAGCAAGAGGCTCTCTTCGTCCGCGATTCGGAAGGCGATGTTGAGCACGCCTTCTTGAACATCGTTAAGCTGCAAAAGCCGGGCGATGAGGAGGGGGCCCATCTCGGTGATCGTCGTTCGGATCGGGTGACCCTGCTCCCCAAAAAGATCCCAGAAGATGATTGGGAAGTTCTTGAAGCCATGATCGGCGATGCCGAGTTGCTGGAGTCGGGCATCCACCTTCGAGTTGCCGCCTCCGGGCTGGCTGAGGCCGCTGAGGTCGCCCTTGATGTCGGCCATGAAGACGGGCACTCCGATGCTGGAGAAGCCCTCGGCAATCGTCTGCAACGTGACGGTCTTGCCAGTTCCGGTGGCGCCCGCGATGAGGCCGTGCCGGTTTCCATACTTAGCCAACAGCTCGATCCACTTGTCGCTGTAGCCCACTCCAACTTTCAATGATTCGCTCATAGGTCGGCTCAAGGATACTTCAGGCGGGCGGTATCCTCCTTGGAATGTTGGTTGCTTTAACCGCGGTGGCTCTCCTCCAGAGCCCGACCGTGTTGCTTCGTGTCACTCCGCCCAAGGGGTCTGTCTACGGTTACGACATCAAGTTCCGGATGGAGGCGCCGGGCAAAGGAACGGTCGACTCTCTTGTCCCCATGGTTGAGACTTTCAAGGGCAAGAAGGGCAAGAACTATCTGTGGCAAGTCGCCTTCAAAGAGCCGACGGTGACAGGCACAGGCGAGCTCAAGGTGCTCGAAAAAACGCTCAAAGAGAATTACGATATGGATCCGATTGTCCACGAGCGAACGACTAGCAACAAGCCGCTCGCGTTCTACATCGATGAGCACAAATTCACGGTCAACTGGGAGAAGGAAGGCACGTCGGAGATTATCTTTGCCGAGAAACCGGTGAAGCCTGGCGCGACATGGCCGGGGAAGATCATGGCCGGTTCGACTCCCCTCGATGTCACGTTCAAGTACATCGGCCCGGACAAGTTTGGAAGCCTTAAAACATGGCGAGTCGAGTCCCGCCCGACGGGGACTGGCGTGAAGGTGATTCAGCCCTACGTTTGGCAGGTCGACCAGCGCGACGGCCGCGTCTTGCATGCGGCGGGCGCCTTGGAGGCGACAGTTCAGGGAGTTGCCCTAACCATGAACTTCGAACTGAAGCAGACGAGCCGAAAAGTTGCGCCCTAGAAAAAGTCGGCGCAGTAGCAGACTTGGCGCGTGAGAGCCGGAAGGGACACGGTGTCATGTCCCATGGCGGCGCGGGAGAACTCTTCCACATCCACGTCGCCCTCGGTGCCGAGAATCGGGTCTTTCACCCGGATCTGCGAGCCGAGGACTTCGTTGACGCGGCTCGCATCCAGGACGCGAAACATGATCAAGGCATTGGTCTCTGCCTTGACGCCTTGATCCACGAAGCGTGTCAGATAGGGGCCGGCAATGGGCTCGGGCCAGACTACGCCCAGGTGGTTCAAGCTGAGACGATAAAAGTGGGCTATTAGGGACTGATAACCGGCGTCGGTCGACCAGCCCATCTCCCGGATTTCAACCCAGTTCCAGAAGTCATCTCGCAGCCGGACCATGCAGTAGGCCTCGATAGGATCGCCGGCCACGTAGATGGTAAAAGGTGTGTCTCCCCCAAGCATGCGCCACGCTTGATCGGGCGACCGGCGGTTGTAGCCGCAATAACGCTTCGCCATGGCGTCTTCGACGCCGCGCAGGACCTCCATGCTCTCTTGGGCGGACATGGCGGGTAGAAGTCGCAACCCAAGCGGGGCATCGATGCGCGGGAAGCGATCGGTGGGGCAGGTGATCTTCCAGCGCAGCCCCGTGGTGGCATAGCCGAATCGCCGGTACCACGTTTCCCGGAATGGATAGAGGGAGGACATTTCGAAGCCGTCCTCACGGCAGAGGCGGACGACGCCGTTCATGAGGGCCGTGCCCGCCCCGGTTTGACGTTCCTCCTGCAGCACGGCAACCGCGGCGATTCCCGCACAGGAAAGGTCGACACCGTTGAGGGAGCATGTCATTCGGACCGCGGTAGCGGTTCCGACGATGCGATTCCCGTCCTCGACCACGTACCCGAGGCAATCGTCTCGAAGAAGGGTCTCGTCCGGCCGGACTTCCCCGCCCCCGCGATACACCATCGACCGAACGTGCGCGAAAGCATCGCGATCGCGCTCTTCATAGCGTCGGACGGTGAAGCGAGACATCTACCGCGAGGTTACCGCCTGCGTATCATGACCGTCCCGGTCGAAAGTCTCCGGCCCGCCTTGGCAGCTTTATACTATGCGGCACGACCGGGACGGGTCGTGGTACGCATGACCGGGACGGTCATGATGCGGGGCCATTAACGGATTGCTTCTTCGGTTTCCGCATCGAAGATGTGGAGGTCTTGGAGGCGAACTACGAACTCGGCGGTGTCGTCGATCTCAAGTTTGGTCGAGTTATCCACGGTCGCCAGCAAGTTGTAGGTATCCGTCTTTAGATAGACCACGTACTCGGGGCCGAGAGGCTCCTTGACGTCGACCTTGGCGACGAACGTGTTGTCCTCGGTGGGCACCACGGGTCCAGAGACCTTTTTGTCGAAGATCGCCTCCGGGCGAATCCCCAACGTGACCTTTTTGCCTTCCATGCTCTTGGCGGGGTGGCTATCGGGAAGGGGGAAGTTCATTACGCCAGCGATGATTCGGCCGCCTTGGATCGTGGCCTCCATGAAGTTCATGGGCGGCGATCCGATGAAGCCGGCGACGAACTTATTGGCGGGACGCTGGTAGACCGCTTCAGGCTCATCGCACTGCTGAAGGACGCCGTCCTTCATGATGGCGATGCGCTGGCCCATGGTCATGGCCTCGACTTGGTCGTGGGTGACGTAAACCGTGGTGATCCCGAGCGAGCGGTGAAGCCGGATAAGCTCGGCGCGAGTCTGGATGCGAAGCTTGGCGTCCAGATTCGAGAGTGGCTCGTCCATCAAGAAGACTTTCGGCTTGCGGACGATGGCGCGGGCGAGGGCCACGCGCTGCCGCTGGCCTCCGGAAAGCTCCTTCGGCTTGCGGTGCAAATACTTCTCGATGTCGAGCATCTTGGCGACATCCTTCACGCGCGTATCGATGCTTTCTTTGACCTTCTTGGCCTCGGCCCAATGGCTGAGCTGCCAGAAGAAGCCTTTCAGCTCACGCAGGCGCAGGCCGAACGCGATGTTGTCATACACGTTCATGTGCGGATAGAGCGCGTAGTTTTGGAAGACCATCGCGATGTCGCGATCTTTGGGAGGCACATCGTTGACCCGGCGGTCCCCGATCATGATGTCTCCGTAGCTCGCCTCTTCGAGACCGGCGATCATGCGAAGAGCGGTGGTCTTGCCGCATCCCGAAGGACCGACGAGAACCATGAACTCCTGATCTTTAATTCCGAGATCAAGGTGATTAACGGCGTGGACGTCTTTGCCGAACACCTTGCCGACGTCGTTGAACGCGACTGCTGCCATGCGTGGGGGTGATTATACGCTCATTTGGGTTCGGCGCGAAGGGGTTTTTAAGATGAGGGTTGGTTAGGTTCGATTTGTAGCTTGGGAATGTCGCGGTACGTACCCCGCGACCCACATTTGAACTTCTGGCATCGGGGGCAGTGGCCCGAATGGGCTCTCGTGAGTTATCCTATTAGGGCCTCATCGTTTGGGCGAGTGGCGAAATTGGTATACGCGCTGGATTTAGGTTCCAGTGTCCAAAAGACGTGAGAGTTCGAGTCTCTCCTCGCCCACCAGAACCAGCTTTTCGCGATGGGCATCCCCACCACAGCCTTAGCGAGAGCCTTGCCGGGTCACGATCGGCACGTAACCAACCTCAAACCCTTTCGGAGGCTTGACAAGAAGGGCGGGATCAAGGCTCGCGAGGCTGCCAACCGAAGGATTCGCAAAGTAGGATCGATCTTGTTTCCAAGTCCGATGAATCAGCTCGACCCGTTTCTGGATCGTCTCGCGCTCTGATAGCGTCAAATCCGCTTTCTGAAGGGCGGGTTGGTCGGCGAATCGGTACCAGTAGTAGGTGACTTCGCTTCCATCGCCCAAAAGACGCCGGAACGGACCCGCGACTGGCCCCGGTTTTTTCCAAGGCGAATCGGACTCCGCGGGCGTTATGTAGGGTTCCGAAGTTCGCTTCCACGTAGGAAAACTCGCGCTTCGAAGTCCGGTGTCTTCCGGCACTTCATTTGGGTCCACAACGACCCAGAGTTCCTTTCCATCAGCTCCCTTGGAGAGGCGATAATACTCCGGCAGCGTGATCAATGAGCTGGCCGGATTAAGGTGACTTAGCCGTTCTCGTTTCCATTGGTATCCATAGGTCGACTCATTCACAGCAACGGGAGTTGCGTAGGACGCCCAATCTACGGGGGGTGCCTTTTCGCGGTCGCCGCCGGGGAGGTAGATCCGCCACGTTGCGTAACCACCGCCCTTGAAGGCGTGAACGCTAGAGTGCGCCGCGCTCACTGCGCCGGAAGGGGCCGC
Organism: Fimbriimonadaceae bacterium; assembly: GCA_046598515.1. Lineage (GTDB taxonomy): Bacteria > Armatimonadota > Fimbriimonadia > Fimbriimonadales > Fimbriimonadaceae > JANJUB01. The sequence goes on from JBKJIP010000458.1 coordinate 5,055, forward strand.
GCCGCCCCGGAACCACTTTTCGACTTGAGTCCAGAGAGCGTCCTTCGAGTAGGCCGTGACTCTGTGAATCAACGGCGATGTTTTGCCCAATCCGTCCGGAAAGTGGGTGGGCGCAACTCGAGCAAATGTGTTACCGGCGCGATCCTTGCCGACCAGCGCGGGAATGTGTTGGGTTTCCATTTGGATGGCGCGATTAGGGTCCGATGGCCTCGTATCGAGAAACTGCCCGGCCAGCTTTGGATTTTCGGCTGAGGCTTTCGACCAGAAGAAGGGATTGAAAAAGGCGACGGGGCCTTTGAAGTTGGCGGTGTTCAAAAACAAAGTCCAGCTTTGATTCCCGGTGGGCACATCCTTACCCATCGTGCGCGCCTTTGGATCAGAAAGCGGCAATGGCAGGTATCCATAGCCAAACAACTCCCCGCGAGTTCCCTGCTTCAGGTTCAGCCCATCGGGAGGCCAAAGCACCCAAGGACTAAGCTGCGCCACGGCATAGAGGCCCGTGGGGTTATCCCAGTTCCTGCCCTTGCCGGCTCCGGGCCCATTCGCCCATTCGCTAAAGTTCAGGGCAACTCCACCCATGATGAACTTGGGCGTTTCGGTCGCAAAGCGTGTGTCACGCCACCATCCAAGGCCTCCCTCAATGTCCGTGTAGTGGTCCTTCGGTCGGTTCCCTTCAAACTGGGGAAACATCCAGGTGCCGAATAGTCCGCTCTGGAACTCCTGACCGGGGTAGGTCTTGAGCAGGGGCCAGGCCGCGACGTACATTGAGAAACCACCGTTGTACGCCGTTGCGACACGCTCGTGAGGCACGATCAAGTAGCCAGCCATTTCGGTCCTTTGGGGGCCCTGCGCTTGGCTGGCCAGTGTTAACGATGCGATTAGAAGGGAGATCGACACAGCGGGATCATACCGAGGTTGCCATCGAGAGTCGAGCGGTTGTGCAAAGGACAAGAGATCTGCCGTTTATTGAGCAACCTCGGCAGCCTACGATCTCGATGTCGTTTTTGTCCATTTCATGTTTGCTCGCATGGGATAAGCAATACTGGGATGAATCCACCGCTGGGAGGAATGAAGCCTTTGTGCGCTTTTTTTCGGACATGAAAGACCCATCAAACCCAATCGAGAGCGCCATTTCCCGTCGGCACTTCTTGCTCTCCGCTTCATTGGCGGCGACCGCACTGAGCTTTGAGCCCTTGAACAGCCTAGCCGAAGCCACCCAAAAGGATGCCCCGGTAGGCGGCCCAGACAAGCTATGTCTATGGTATGACCGTCCGGCAAAGTCTTGGATGACGGAAGCCCTCCCGATTGGGAACGGACCGGTGGGCGCTATGGTGTTTGGCGGCACCGATGTCGAGCGTATCCAGTTCAACGAGATCAGTCTTTGGGCAGGTGGTCGGCTGGCGGTGGATGGTCTCGGCGATGAAGGTCAGGACCTAGGGGCCTATCAAGCGTTTGGCGATATCCTAATTCATCTTGACCACGACTTTTCCGCCGTAACCGATTACCGGCGCGAACTCGACATCCAACGCGCAGTTCATCAGGTGACTTATATGCATAGGGGAGTGCGCTATCAGCGCACCGCCTTCGCCAGCCATCCCGACGGGGTCGTTGTCATCCACTTGACCGCCGACAAGCCCAGAGCTTACTCGGGTCACCTGCTGCTTGCGGACATGCACCAAGCCCAAGTTTCCGCCACGGCCAACAAGCTCACTTCGGTGGGCAAAATGGGGAACGGTTTTGAGTACGAAGCCCAGTTAAAGGTGCTCAACAAGGGTGGTGACGTCGAGGTTATGCATCACGGAGCCGCTGCTAAGAACCCTTGGGACATTGCGGTGCCCAACACAGGTCTGGCATTCGACCGATGCGACAGCTTAACTCTGATCCTGGGAGCAGGCACCAACTTCCTTCAAGATCACTCAAAGCAATGGCTTGGTGAGCATCCCCACGAAGCGCTTACAAAAAAGGTGGACTCCGCCGCAAAGCGCAGCATGAAAGACCTGTTAGCAAGGCATCTGAACAATTTTCAATCCCTGTTCGGTCGGTTTACTCTCGATGTCGGAGCCACTGAGCCCACCCAACGTGCCAAAACGACTTTGGCTCGGCTGGAAGACTATACAAAGAATCGGACCGTCGATCCAGACTTGGAAGCACTGTTTTGCCAGTTTGGCCGCTATTTGTTGATCTCCTGCTCCCGCCCCGGTTCCTTGCCTGCCAACCTTCAGGGGGTTTGGAATGATAGCAACCAACCGGCATGGGCGGGCGACTACCATTCAAACATAAATCTGGAGATGAACTATTGGCCGGCCGAGGTTTCCAACCTTGCCGAGTGCCACCGACCTTTCATCGATTACGTAACAAGCATCCGAGAAGTCAGCGCGAAGAACACTCAGAGAAAATACGGCAATGTCCGGGGTTGGACGGTTCAGACGATGAACAACGCTTGCGGCATTTCGTATTGGAAGTGGAACCCACCCGGCAGCGCATGGTATGCACAGCATCTTTGGGAGCACTTTGCCTTCGGCCGCGATAAGACATATCTTCGCAACACCGCTTATCCTGTCCTAAAGGAAATTTGCCAGTTCTGGGATGATCATCTGAAACGACGAGCGGACGGAACACTCGTGACTCCCGATGGCTGGTCTCCCGAGCACGGCCCCGCTGAGGAGGGAGTGACGTACGATCAGGAGATCGTGTTTGACCTATTCACGAACACAATTGAGGCAGCCGATGCCTTGGGCGATGACAAGGAGTTCCGTGACCACATCTCCGGTCTGCGCGACAAACTACTGAAGCCAAAGGTCGGGCGCTGGGGGCAACTGCAAGAGTGGGAGACGGATCGAGACGATCCGAAGGACACCCATCGACATGTGTCCCATCTCTTCGCCCTGCATCCGGGTCGCCAGATCACGTTCTTGGGAACACCCGAACTTGCAGAAGCATGCCGGGTTTCATTGCAAGCCCGCGGCGATCAGAGCACGGGATGGAGCCGGGCATGGAAGATCAACTTCTGGGCGAGGCTGGGGGACGGTGATCACGCCTACAAGATGCTGAGGAGCCTGATTAACGTGGTCCGCGAGACGAAGACTATCTACGGCGAAAGTGGCGGCGGCGTGTATCCAAACCTGCTTGACTCTCACCCCCCTTTCCAGATCGACGGAAACTTTGGGGCGACTGCAGGGTATTGCGAAATGTTACTGCAGAGCCACGCGGGCCAAATCCATCTGCTGCCCGCGATGCCAAAAGCTTGGCCGACTGGGAGAGTTAACGGCCTATGCGCTCGCGGCGGCTTTGAGGTGGATATTAGTTGGAAGAGAGGACGCTTGGCAAAGGCCGTGATCCGCTCCAAAGCGGGCCTCCCGTGCCGGGTCATTTGCGGGAAAAAGACATGGGAGTTCAACACGATAGCAGGACGTTCATATCCCCTCACCCTCTCCGACGGAGCCGACGCGTTATGAAAATCGATATCGTTCCGAGATGGACTGCCCTTTGCATCGTAATCTTGACGCTGTTGGCACCGGCGCTTGCCGCGTGCGTCACACCACAAAATGCCGGCATGGATACAAAGACCTTGCGTATCTTCATCTTTGCTGGGCAGTCAAACATGGTTGGTTCAGATTCAAAAATTCAGGACATTAAGCGCTTTCCGCCCTTTGCCGGCTTGGAAGTGCCGCAGAACAAATCTCTGTTTGCATACAACATCGGACGTGAGGACAAGATGACGTCAAACGGTTGGATCCCTCTGCAGCCGGTAAATGGCGTCGTCGGGCCGGAGTTATCCTTTGCCAGAAAAGTCTCGCAGGAAACCAAAGCTCCGATCGCGATTATCAAGTGCGCAGCCGGTGGAACGACTCTGGGCGGAGATTGGAATCCCGATAACCCAAGCGGCTTTAAGCTCTATCCGCTGGCCTTGGAGCTTGTTCGATCGTCACTTGCCGACCTGGATCGCAAGAAGGTCGCTTACCGCATCGAAGGCTTCATGTGGCACCAGGGGGAAAACGATATGTTCGACATGGCCTTCCGGCCGAACTACGGTAAAAACCTAAAGAACTTTCTGGCAAGGTGGAGACAAGATCTTAATGCTCCTAAGCTCAGATTCTACATCGGCGAGCTGAACACCAAGACGGTTTGGGGAATGGACAACCGCGAAAACATGTACGCCATACGCTCCCAACAGAAGGCCCTAACCGAATCCGATCCGCTCGCAGAGTACGTCCCCACTTCACACATAGGTGTGGAAATTGGTGGCGGAGCCGGGCTCCACTACCACTACGGAACGCTCGGTCAATTGGAGCACGGCATAAACTATGCGGACGCTTATCTACGGTCGATTGGGAAACTGCCTAGCGATACGCGTCTGTTAAAAGTCTGGCCGTATCGCAGGTCAAGTCCGGTCAAGCTTTTCATACTCGCCGGGCATCGCAATATGGAAGGTGAACGTGCTTTCGTCCAAGAGCTAAGACTTTTGCCCGGGCAGGAGGCTTTGGCGAATGTTAACAACAAGATCGCCTACAAGTACAGCGTCGGCGGAGGCTACAAGACATCTAGAGGCTGGGAGCCTTTGCGGCCCGCCGGATTCTATGAGACCTTCGGTCCCGAGCTTAGTTTCGGGCAGACTCTGGAAGGCAAAGTTTCAGGCAATTTTGCCATCGCCAAGTTTACGCACAGTGGTTCGCAGATAAATGATTGGACTCCTGAGGGATCGGAGGCCAAGGACCTGAATCTTTACCCGAAGTTCCTGGCCTTCATTCGGGAGTCCATAAAGGAACTGCAAGTCAGGGGCCACCAGGTCGAACTTGCGGGCATCTTCTATCACGTCGGGGAAAACGATATGTCATTTGGCCCCTATCGCAAGAACGCAGGAACATGGTTGCGGTCCCTAGTCGCGAAAAGCAGGCAGGATCTGGCGCTTCCTTCCCTGAGGTGGTATGTGAGCCAACAGCCCCCTACGGATGAGAAGGACCTCAATAACATCGACGTCACGGCGGACATTGCCGCAATCGCCACAACGGACCCTTCGTTCATCCACCTCAAGGCATTCAACCTATCAACCCAGGCAGAGAACCTTGTCATCACCACCGCGGGCATAGTCCAATTAGGAAGATTGCTTGCCCGAGGCTACTTGGAACATCAGCCTAGGTTAAATCCTTGATTGGCCGATGAGTTCCTGATATCCGCGCGGGCGGTCGTGTTCATTTTGAAGCCACTTTGTAGCTCGTGTCCTGGTTGAGGAACGAGATGAACTT
>JBKJIP010000135.1:0-17695 GCA_046598515.1 Fimbriimonadaceae bacterium
TTCCCTCAATGTTTTTCACCCCGGTGAGCTTGCGGCAGTTGCGGGGACGAGCGGCGTGCTTTATGGCGTTACAGATCAGCCCACCCTCGATCCCCAAGAGCGCGTCAACACATTTCTGCACGTGAATGATCGCCCTGACGAACCCCGCCTCGGAGTTCTGCTTTGCGTAAATGGGGCGGGGGGCTTTTACAGTTGGGTCAGACGTCTTCTGGGCGTAACGACTTTCGACGAACTGAACGACCTTGCCGCGAGCTCAGAGCCTGGAGCCAATGGCGTCACCGCGATCCCTTATGGAAACGGGCCTGAGCGAAGCCTCGGAAATCGCAACCCCGGAGCCGGATTCTCGGACCTGGACGTGAATCGCCACGGTCGCGAAGATATTGCGAGAGCGGCAATGGAGGCCATCGTTTTCGCTATGCGCTACGGGGCCGATGTTCTCGGCGAAATGGGACTCCGAACGAGTGTCGTCAAAGCCGGTGACGGAAGCATGTTCAAAAGCGAACTCTTCCAGAAGATCTTTGCGACCGTGATCGGAGCGGAGCTCCAAATCCTGGAAACGGACGGCTCTCTCGGGGCCGCGAGAGCGGCAGGCGTGGGCTCGGGAGCGTTCAGTGACCTTGATGAAGCCTTCCGCTCACTTCGAGTGCTGAAGAAGGTTTCTCCCGAAAACTGGGACTACGAGTCGGCTTATGAGCGTTGGCTAGGGGTTGCCCTTTAGGTTCTTTGGGAACTCCAAGGCAGGTTCAGCCGTTGGCTTTGAGCGACTGAATCTCGCGATTCAAGCCAAAATATCAAGCAGAGCATTATGAGCGAACCCAAGGACCCTTCCGAAGAGCTTCAACCTGTCGAGGAAACCCCGAAAGTCGAAGCCCCTGCTTCCGAGCCGGAGAAGCCGAAAGTAAAGCCGTCGGCGGCTATGCAGGCCCTCGAAGCTCATGTTCAAAAGTCGAAGATGCAGCGCAAGGCGGCCGTGCGGGCGGGCATTTCGATTGGCGCGATTCTCGCCCTTGTGGCGATCGCATGGAAGGTCGTCCCCAGCATTACAAATTCCGACCCGGGGACCGTTAACTCGAGCAACTTTATCGTTGCCCTCAAGGAGAGCGGAGAGGATCGACGAGCAGTTCTGCTTGGCCTACAAGGCGAGCAGACGGAGAGCCCTGATTACAAAGAAGGCTCGACTGATCAATCCCCGGTCTGGAGCGGAGACGGCCAGCGCATCTATTTCATCAGCGATCGCGATTCTCGCGAACCCCATGTTTTCCGCTGGAATCCCAAGCCCGGCAAGTTCCTCGGCCTGATTTCGCGACGGCAAGTCGAGCGTCGCACGGTCGATTCGCGAGCGAAAGCTCAGCTCAGCTTTAATCTTCCCGGCGGTGAGAGCAAAACGGCTCTGCTGGTGACGGGAGGCACCGTCCTCGAGTTCGATCCGAACGACGGTAAGACTCTCCAGGTTCTGCCTCCGTCTCAACTGAAAAGCGGTGGCGGCAGCGGAAACGAAGAAGGCTCGCGTAGCGGCCAGTTCGACGCAGGCTACGTTCTTGGCGCGACCGGATTTCTGACCGCCCGATGGCTACCTCAAAAAGCCTACATCGCGGCCACACTCCGAATGGAGGATGGCGGCGAGATGATGATCCAGCAGAACATGATGGAGCCTGGCCAACGGCCGCAGATTTTCCCTCTTGCGGGAGATCACATGGATTTCGATATCGACCCGATTTCGGGCAGTGTTTTGATCGCGATTCAGAATGCCCGCTGGGTGAGCCGTGAGGCTGTGCCACGGGAGCTCGTCAAGAACGGTACCGCGCCGCCTCCTTTCAAGCACGGCCTTGTAATCCTGGGTCCTTCGGGAATGCAAACGGTAATCGCAAGCCAGAACGACAACAACTGCTGGGCGAAACCGCGAGTTTCGCCGGGCGGACTCGAAAAGGTTGGCTTCTTGGCAATCATTGGCGCCTACAATGCCCAGACAAAATTCCAGATGCCCCAGGCTCTTCTGCTATTGGGTCCCGCCGCAGGCAATCAGGAACGCACGAAGGGCATGGCATCGGGAAATGTCACCAGTGGAGAATGGCATCCGGGCGGCCAGAAGATTGTTTTTACGATGTACGTTCCGGAAAACAAGCGCCGAAGCGTTTGCACAATGAACATCGATGGAACCGAGCCAAAGGTTCTCACCAAGGGTGATGCCGATTACTCGAACGCAACATTTAGCCCATTGCTACAATGAGCCGCGTTATGAGCGGGTGTCAGATCGTAGATAAGGAAAGTTGTGTCTGATTCTCGCTCACTCGATATTCTCGATCGGTTAACCGAACAGGTCCCCAAAGACAGCGTCAAGCTCACGAATTACGTGTCGGCGTTGCGCGATTCCCTGCATGACGATGCCAAGAGCCGCGAAGAGCAAGAAGAAACCCTCAAGGGATATCAAGAAGCCTACGAAAAGCTCACCGCCCCCGCCAATCGTATCGGCGTCTTCCTGGAGTGGCTACCCGACGACCTTTGCCTCGTCGCCGTTGGCGACTCGGAGTTCGTATCTCAAGTCGACCCCCTCGTCGAGCGCGAGAAGCTCTTCAAAGGTGCCCGAATCCGGGTCAATGACGCCTATGCCGTCGTCGGATTAATCGAAGCGATCGGCGGAGGCAGCCTCGTGCGCATCGCCGAAGTTCTCGACGATGGCCGTCTCCGAACGGGCTCCGAAATGCCGGGCAGCGACGGTCGCCTGATCTGGCGAGGGACCGCTCTGCTCGAGTCCACCATCCGCGCAGGCGACGAAGTTCGCCTGGACCCGACCGGCAAGGTCGCCATCGAACATTTCGGCAAGAAGGAAGTTCGCGACTACTTCTTCGAGGAGATTCCAGAGCTCCCGTGGGACAAAATCGGTGGTCAAGACGATGCAATCCGGCTCATCCGGGAGACCATCGAACTGCCCCTGCTTCATCCCGAGATCTTCCAAGCTTATGAGAAGAAGCCGATCAAAGGCATGCTCCTTTACGGCCCTCCCGGCTGCGGTAAGACTCTCATCGGGAAGGCAACCGCGTACAACCTGACGAAGGACTACTCGGAGCAACTTGGCCGCGATGTGAAGGAATACTTCATGCACATCAGCGGTCCGAAGATTCTCAATATGTGGCTCGGTGAGACCGAACGCATGGTTCGGGAGATTTTCTCCGTCGCTCGGGAAAAAGCGAAAGAGGGCCGTCTCGTATTCATCTTCATGGATGAAGCGGAGGCTGTGCTCCGAACGAGGTCCAGCGGTAGATTCCTGAACATCAGCAACACCGTGGTGCCGCAGTTTTGTGCGGAGCTCGATGGACTCGTTTCCCTCGATAACGTTGTGCTGATGTTGACTTCAAACCGACCGGATTACATCGACCCGGCCGTTCTCCGTCCCGAGCGCATCGACCGCAAGATCAAGATCGCGCGTCCGAATAGAGCCGCCTCGGAGCAGATCATGGGAATTTATCTCCACGATCGCTTACCCCTGGATCCGGATGTGCTGCGCAAGTATTCCGGTGAGGTCGATTGTGCCCGCCGAGACCTTGTCGAAGGCGCGATCGAGTTCCTTTGGCAGACCAAAAAAGAGGCGGAGTTCCTGAAGATTGCCTTCCGAAACGGCTCGAACGATACGCTTTACTGGAAGGATATGGTCAGCGGTGCGCTCATCAAGTCGATCGTCGATCGGGCAAAGGATCTGGCCATCCGGCGAGCGATCGCCGCGCCGAAATCGCCGAACGGGATTACGCTCGAAGACCTTCAGGAGTCGACCCGCGCCGAGTATCGGGAGAACGAGATATTCCCGAAATCGGACGTCCAGGACGACTGGCTAAAGCTCCTGGACGTGGACCCCGACAAGGTGGCATCCGTGCGGCCGGTCGGATCGTCGAAAGGCGAGGATTTCGTCCGCCGCTCGGTCATCTAAAAAAGTTGGCCACGAAAGTTGCCTCCACCCGCCTCGGGTGGAGGCTCGCCCAGGACAATCCTTGGACCCATTGCACTGCGAGGCACTTTGGAGGCTGGTGCATTGGTTTTCGATTTAGAACTTTCATGGAGCGCGGGGATGGATCGTGCCCCGCGTTGGCGGTAGGTCTAGGCAAGAAAAAAAAGCTGCCTCCATCCCGCCTCGGGTGGAAGCGCGTCGAGGACAAAGCTGGGCCTATGCGCTGCGCGGCACGTTGCATCCACGCACTCCCTTGGCCTGGGGATGTGCCTCGGGACGACTGTGAATCGGTGCTCAACCCGGGCTGTACAAGATCTCATCGGGTTGTAGAATGACGATTCGCTTCCCCGGTAGTGCGCCATAGCTCTCAACTCGACTTAGCTGCCGCCAAGTCTTTCCCACGGAAAGGAAGGTTCCTAGGTCAGTCGCAACGAGAGGACGCCCGTTAAACAGGGCTAGACTTCTCACCCGATCAAATGGACACGGTTCCTTTGTGATCTTTTGGCCGGTTAACGTGTAAAGCCCGTCCGACGCCGTCCCAATCCAAAGCTTCGCCCCGTCGTGAGCAAGCCCTGTGATCCAGGGATCGTCTAACCCCGCCGCCAACCCAAAGCGCTTCGTCTTGGCGCCAAACTCCCACAAACCGCTCTTCTGCGTCCCGATCCAGCGCATCTGACCCAGGCCTTGAATGGCGGTCACAACTTGACCTTTCAGCTCCGGTGGGTATGAATCGGTATGCTCGCCACCCGATGTCTCCATCCACCCGCCGTGGCCGCCGAAGAGAACCGTCTTCCCGGCAATGCCGATCACGGATACCCAAGGACGCCTCGAGGAACCGAACAGGACATCGTGATAATGTCGGTTGGCGGCGATGTCGAGGCGATCGACGGCCCCATTTCCCATCCGCACCCAAGCCGATCCGTCTTTCGCTTCGATCTGCTTAACTGAGTGTCGACTTGCCTGGACCCATGATCCGGGTTTCCCAACGAACAGCCCGGATATGCCGCCAATAACGCGGGTTTCTCCCACTTCGGCGTAGCCAAATGGTCTCGACAAAGGCAGGCCGCCATCCGGGAAGGTTAAGTTCCCGGATGCGATCAGAGTAAGGCAGGCTAGCGTGACCATGCGATGAAAGTGCGGTTATGAGCTCGGTCCAGAAGCAAGATCCGCGCTACGTTCGTCGCGGGCGTGCCTTCGAGAATGTAGGTTCCGGGAACCGTCTCCTTCAGGTCGACCTCCGTGCCGGTGTGCGTTACGGCAACGACCCTCGCCAGCCTTGCTTCACTCCGCACGACCAGCTTGCCGTCTTCGATGAGAGCGGATCCCAGTGGAGCCGTCCGATCGACTTGGTAGCCGACCTTTTGCTCGATCTGGGTTCCGTCGGCTCGGACTCCGACGACACGAACGTCGTACGATCCCTCCGGAGCGTCGGATGGGATATCGTAACTACCGCCCCAGAAGCCATCTTTCGTTTTGAAGAGATCAAACGAACGACCGTCCGGCAATACCGCGTAGGCCCTTTCCGCATCGGGCAGAGTGACGCGAATCTCCGGGTCGCCGCCACCCGTGTTGTCCCAGTTTTGACGGCGTTCATCCTGCCAATTGCGGCCCTGGCGGTCAGATTCCCGTTCCATTTTGCGATACTCGGCAGCGAGATCGCGGTATCGGGCCATCTCTTCTTTTGGGACCGCGAGGAGAGCCGTCACCCGTGAGGGAACTTGGTATTTGAGGATAAATTTGAGCAGGTCCCGGTGCGTTTCGAGCGGATGCTGAACCAACTTCATGTTCGCCCAAATTTTGGCCGTGTCGGCGCCACGGTCGTTACCAAGGATTCGCCTCTTCATTGGGCCACTATCGCGGGTGACGGTCACCGTTCCTCGCCCCCGGCGATATCCGGCGAAGTAGCGTCCCTTTTCGCCCACTCGAGCGTAGAGCACGCCTTCCAAACCCTTCACGAGCTTGCCGTCTTCGCCCAAAGATCCGACCACGTAGTAACGGCCATCCTTGAAGCGCTGGGCGTACATGTCGATGCCGTTTGGATCGGGGAGATCGGTGATCCGGAACTTGTCGCCATCCTTTTGCAGTCGATTTGCTTCCGAAGCGCGGATTTCCAAGGTTGGCTTGCCGCTCGGATGCTCGGGCTGAGGAACATAAGCGCCGCCCGCATCGGCGGGCAGGAGGCCGACGGTCTTCAGCGCAAGCCGAAGGTCGTAGCCGATCGCCAAGGGATAGATCTTCGCTCGATAGTTATTGGTGCTCACTCGCTCGGCGAGTCCAGGATCGCGATTAATGTTGGTGATGCTGGTGTAAATGAAGTTCGCCTTCTGTCTGTCCATGAGGACGCCGGGGACGTACTCCGTCTTGTACCAATAGCCGAAGCCGGCCAAGGACATTCCGTCGGCGTTGCTGAACTTTATCGCCGCCTCGACGAGGTCTTTGGATGGATTCTCGAAGGTCCAAGTCGAGTCGAGCTTGTACATCGGGCCGAGCACTTTGCCTTCGGCAGTGCTGGATTTGTACTTGAATGGTTGCCCGGAGAAGGAATTGTCGACCGCGGTTACGGTTTGGGCCGCCGCTGTTCCGGCGACAGCCGCAAAGGAGAGCAAAGCAAAGGATCGCATGGTGTTCGTCACCCCTCTTGCCGGCTTTGTTACCGGCTTGTTCGGGACAACAAATCTTTGCGGGCGAAAAGTTCCATTCAAGGAGAGCTTCAACCTCCCCTGTGTAGAGGAGTACCTGTGACCGGAGGGAACTGAGGAGGGGTGAGGCGGCCTTGTATCTACAGCCTGGGTATCACCCCACCCCTGTTCGCTGGAGGCTCACAGCCCTCCCCTACAGGGGAGGGGCCAGCTCATCTTCGATGAACCACTCTGTGTTAATCGGAGGGCCGGCACGCAAGGTGGCGGCTACGGTGCAATACTTCTCGTCGCTGAGATCGACGGCTTTCTTCACCAAAATCGGGTCGAGGTTGACGCCGGTCAGATAGTGCCGAACTCGCAGAGCCAGAAATGGCCGTGGATACGGGCTGCCTTGGGGCTCCCGATCGCCCTCGACTTCGAGGCGATAGGCTGTGATCTCCTGACGCTGCTTCTTGAGAATCGACACGACATCCATTGCCGTGCATGCCGCGATGGCGCTCAGAAATGCCTCGACCGGCGTCGGACCGAGCGTCGCGGAGCCGTCGTCAGAGTAGGCGTCCATCGTGAACTTCGATCCGCTTGGCGGCGTCGCTTCGAAGGCCATGCCTCCCTTCCAAATCACTTCAACCATTGGTTAGAAGCTACCTTTTACGAGGGGGTGGGGGGTTCGCGCCGACTAAAACATCGGCTTCCTTCTGGACCGCATGAATTCTTGCTTCCAGTTCAACCCTGATAGCCTCGATCTGTTCATCGGTCGCATCTTTCGGAACAACGAGACCCTCGCCGAATACGAAAACCGCTTTCGAAAAGAGCCAGGGCACCAGGTAGCCATCCCAAGTCGGCGCGTACGATGCGGGCTTGGCGGAGCTGCCGACGGGAACCAGTTCGCAGCCGGATTTCTTCGACATGAGCAAGACGCCGCCCTGAACGACGCCCGCGGGACCGCGCGGACCATCCGGCGTAATCGCCATCTCCGCGCCCGCTTTGAGAGTCCGGATGCTCTCGACTAGAGCCCGCTCTCCACCGCGCCCGCTAGAACCGCGGATAACCTGAAAACCGAACTTGGTGAAGATGCGCGTCTGCATCTCGCCGTCTCGCGAGTGGCTAATGATCGCCCAGACTCCTCGGCCCTTGAAGAAGTTGGCGGGAATGACCGATCGCCCGTGCCAGCCGGTGTAAATCCGAGATCCCGGTTTATCCTTGTATTGCTCCCACCCGACGGTTTTGAGGCGAAGAGAGCGCCCGATCGTTCGGGCGATAAAGTAGATGAACGAACTCAGAATATAGGGCCGAACCCCTCGCCACCATTGCTTCATAGCAGGCCCCGCGTGCGGGCCAAATCGGCGGTCGGATGCATCGAGAAGTCCCGGGCGAGCTCTTCCAAATAGACAGCGCCTTCTTCCCGTCCCAGAAGAGTGGCCAGGGCGAGAAGTGCTTCGGGCCGCTGCGCGTCAACGGACGGGCCTCCGAGCACAGCCAGAAGGAGGGACTTGGCGAGTTCGGGATTGGCGGCCCGGTGTTTTTCCGCGAGTAAGGTCAGTCGCAGCGATGGGATACGGTTGATCTGGCCGATGCCGATCATACGAGCGAGGACAGGCGGTCGATCGCGGTCGGGCAGCTTTTCGAGCATCTCGCACAGAACCTCCCCCTCATGATCCTTATCGCCCAGCGTCGCCAGAGCATCGCATTTCTTGAAGAGAGCTTGGACGTCGCCCGGATGGTCGGCCAAATGGAGATCGGCGGCGGCAAGCTTGGCCGCAGGGCTCCTTTCCTCCATCCGGTCGACCACAGCATGCCCAAGCTGCCGATCCGCCTCGGCCGGGGCCTTAAAGGTCACCGCGAGCAGCAGTCCAGCGGCGAAGCCGCCAAGATGCGACCAAAAAGCGGGAGCGCCGCCGACAACAGGCTGGAAAACACCGACAATCTGAAGGCCAAGCCAAACCAGAGTGACCGCCAGAATCGACGCACCCACTTTCGGGGCCAGCGCGACATTCAGGCGCATGTACCGAATGTTGTAGTAAGCGATACAAGCCGCGATGCACCCGGAGGCTCCAATCAGGATGCTGTCCTGAGCTTTCGGCGCGAACGCAATATGCGCGATGTCACCGACGATGCCGCCCGCCAAGAAGACGATAATGAAGCGCCACGGCCGCGCAGCGGCCTCGACAGCGGGGCCAACAGCGGCCAGGAAAACCATGTTGCCGAGGAGGTGAGGCACGTTTTGGTGGAGGAAAAGACAGGTGAACGCTTGAATCGGTCCGGGCTTTCGCGCATCCAGCCCGTAGGCGTAAATCCACTCAGGGTGGAAGATGAGCATCGCCGCCACGACGATGTTCGCGATCAGCAAGACATAGGTGACCACCGGCATAGGCTGCTTTATCGGAGAGGCGCCCACCATCGGCAGTCAAGGTACCCGATGCTGGGGTCCAGATTGGAAGTTTGGTGCTCAGCGCCATTCAGTCAATCGCTCGAGGATCGCTCCGCGAGCAATGCGTTGCTGCTCTTCGCGAGTGACTGTCGCTTTGCCATCCATCAGTTGATGGCCGTAGTTCCCGAACTGGGAGTGATTCCCTCCTTCGATCACGACCCACTTGGTGTTCGCGGGCAAGAGATGCTTATTGGCATCCACTTTCTTCTGAGGGGCCACCCCATCATTGCTCGCCACAACCTTCGTTATCGGGAGAGTGAGAGACGAAAGGTCGTCTTCCTTGGGATGAGTGGTTCCGAGCAGCACCATCGCCCTGATTTTGCCAGGGCCGCCCTGCACGACTCGACATGAGAGAGCAGCGCCCAGCGAGTGGCCGGCGATAACCCAGCGTAAATCTTGCGAATGAGCTGAGATGACCTTCCGCACTCGCTCTATAGCCCCGAGCTTATGAGATTCGAGCGGAGCGAATCGAAGGGGCAGCTTGACGATCGAGACGCCATATCCGGCCTCGGCGATGGGCCGAAGAAGAGGAGCGTACGCCTCCGCCGCGACTCCGGAGCCGCATACGAAGACAAGAGCTGATCGGGAGGGACGAGAGGGAACGAACTCCAGTGTCTCGTCCGTCTCGACTACGGTTACCGCGGCACTGCCCCTCATGGTCGTGGGATCAACGCCCTGGGTACGGAACGAGTTGGCCATCCAACTCGTCGAGACCACGGCCCAAGTCAGGAACAGCCACCGAATCACCCGCGAGGCCTTGCGCCGCGGTTTCTTGGTGGTTTCTGGCGAATCCGGGTTGGCCACGGAGCCTACTTCATCCGTTCGAGCTGGACGCCACTGCCCATGATCGAATTGATGTCGATGCTCGAAAGGTCGGGGGCGGCGTTCGGATCGGCGGGGGGCGCATTAGGATCGGGTTCCGCCGGCTTATCGTCGACCGGAGTTCGCGAAAACACCATATGCTTCTTGTCTTCGTCGATGACAAGGGAATCCCACTGATTGGGCATCTTATCGAAATACCACTCCATTCCCAAGCTTTCGGCCACGGCACCTTGACCGCCCCCTTCCGCGGCTTTCTGAACCTTTGCCCGGGCATCGTTCCAGGGCAGGCCGTCCATCGTGACGTACTCGAGCATGATCACGCGGTCGTTCACCGTCCACTTTCCACCGGCGCGCCACTCGTCCTCGGTGTGGAAAACGAAGGTGCCATCGCCTTTGAAAATCCATCTTTTATTGAGATTGGTTGACCCCTCTTCAACTGCGCACCAGGTGCCCACGGGGAATGTCTTCAAATCCCCGGCGAACGCCGGAGAGCCATCGCCCATGGGCGCGCTCGGGCCATCGGAGGCCTTGGAGCCACAGCCGGCAAGAAGAACCAACAAAGGCAGGACGGAAAGGGCGATACGTCGCATCGTAATAGGTACGAACAGTAACCTATTGCGTTGCGAATAGTCAAGGGTTGGTGGCACTAATCGAGCAAGTTGCCAGTTGGACCTCTTCGTCCAATAATCTCCATGTGCTTGTCTAACTCTAACCAGACCTGGGGCGTGGCTGGCAACCCAAGTGCTTTTCGAGGGTTGAAACAGCAGAGGGCTATCGCCTCTTCCGGTCCGATATCTTCCCAGAGATTCTTGAAGCCATCAAAAAGTGATGTTGCGCTGCCCGCCAATCGATCGCTCTCATCCAAGCGGACGTCACCACGGCCCACTGTGCAGGGTTGGCCCCACATGTCTAGCTTCGTCCCTTGCGTTAAACGGGTCGCGGCGCTCGAATCGCTGACGGCGATAACGTAGTCGCGACCCTTCGTCTTTAAGAGAATGCGAGCGGCTTCGCGACTCACGTGGAGGCGATCATAGATCAGTTCGCACGTCAAGCCCTCGCTCAGTAGGGCGTAACCGACGATGCCAACTTCCCGATGGTGCAAGGGTCGCATGGCATTGAAAGTGTGCGTCATGTGATGAGCGCCAAACTCGAATCCTCGCCGGGCCTCATCGAATGTGGCACTCGAATGGCCCATGCTGACGATGACGTTGCGGTTAGTCAGCCGAGCCGTCAGTTCCAAGGCATAAGGGACTTCCGGAGCAAGGGTGACAATCCGCAACTTCGGATGGTCGAAGATCTCGTCCCAGGCCGAAGCCATCATGGGGACCTCTTGAATCTCGCCGGGAGGCTGCGCGCCCGGGAACCGGTGACTGATGAAAGGGCCTTCCAGGTGGAATCCAAGAATCATCGGGTCGTCCGGTAGTTGTCGAACCGCGTGGAGGACGTCGGTGACAGACGCCGTGACGGTCGTTGGCAAAAAGCCTTCGTAGCCTTCCTTGGCGAGTTTTTCGCAAAGCGTTTTCAGCTCGCTGGCAGAAGCGGACATGAAGTCGATGCCCCAACCTCCGTGGCAGTGGATATCGATGAAGCCGGGGACGACGGTGAGATCAGCCATTCGACTCACGCGCCGGAACTCGGGATTCGCACCCCAAGTCACCTCGTAAGTCCCGAATCCTTCTTCACCCCAAAAATCCGCGTAGTAGCTCATAGCGTCTTTGCATAGCCTCCGGCATCCCGCATCACCAAGCCCTCGAGTTCGAGCATGGTGAGTTCGCTCAAAACTTCCGAAGTTTCAAGACCGGTTCTCTCAACTATGAATTCGGACGCTAATGGCGTCGTGCTTAGGACCTGAAGAATTCTTATTTGAGATTCGTTTAAGTCGCTCGCCCGCGTTTCTTGCCGTTTGGGCTCGATTTGGAGCGCATGGAGGATTTGCTCCGGGTGGTCGACCAGTGTAGCGCCGTCTCGAATCAGGGAGTGCGAGCCCTTGTAGTTCAAGTTATCAATGTTCGCGGGGACCACGAAAACCTGCCGGCCAAGTTCGTTAGCAGCATGCGCGGTCGTCAGCGCACCGGACTTGCCCGGCGCCTCAATGATCAAAACAGCCTGGCTCAGGGCGGCGATGGTCTGATTTCGGGCCAAGGGCCGCGTGTCCCATGCCGGCTTCGCCGCACCGAGGGGAAACTGACTGACGAGGCAGCCATTGTCTTTGATTGTTGTGAACAACTGGGTATGTTCCCTCGGATAAGCCCTGTCCACGCCGGTGATGAGGACAGCGATCGTCTTCCCGCCCGCTTCCAGCGCGCCACGATGAGCGGCGGCATCGATGCCGAGGGCCCCTCCGCTCACGATGGTGACGCCGGATCCGGCGAGGACGGACGCAAATCTCTGGGCGACCGCCTTCCCGTAGGTTGACGCGTTACGAGTGCCCGCCACCGCAATGGTCGGACCCTGCGCGCAACCGAAGTCGCCCCAAGTCCAAAGTGCGGGCGGCACGAACGTGACTTCACGCATCAGAGACGGATACTCGTCGATCGTCACCAGTTCGACTCCGGAAGCCATGAAGTCCTTAAGCATTGCCGTTTCGGCATCTCGGAACCGGCTCTTCTCGTTTTCGGTCAGAAGCGGCGAGCGCAAAACGCTCGATTCCGGGTCAGACGCCGAAGTGCCGAGGCTCTCCAGGAGCGCTCGGCACTTCGAGGGCGAGAGTTCGGCGGCGAGAAGTCGCTGCCAAAACTCGGGGGTCACGCTTTACTTGCCCCCGCCACCGCCGCGACCACCGCCGCCTCGGCCTCCGCCACCGACTCCACCGCCGAGACCACCGCCACCGCCTGGAGGGTTCGTGCCGGCCGGTCGACCTACGGTCGCCAGGGTGTTATCGACGGTAATGCTGAACTTCGTCGTCGTGCGGTTGCCCATCCAGTCCGCCGCGCTAACTTCGAAGGTCGCTCGACCATCCGCAAGGGGCTTGTTCTTTTCGTTCAAGCCGATCTTCATCGAGATCGTGCCGTCGCGATGCATTTCCCACTGCATATCCTTGCCTTCGAGTTTCACCGACACGGATTTCGGATTGACGCCGGTAGCTTCATCGGAGACGCGGAAGAAAACCTCGAGCGGGCCTCGATCAGATGCCGTGCCGGTCTGAATGCCTTGCTGAGGCCAAAGCATCGAGATGTCCGGACCGGTGAGGTCAACACCCAGCTCTTTATCAAAAGCCAGAAGGCTGCCATCGGCGGCGAGAACGTACATCGTATTGCCGTTCAGAACGGCGGCGCCAGCGGCGGGAATCGCCACAAGCGCGTTTGGATCGGTGGCACCACCCGTGCTGCCCGCGACCTTAAGGCCAGCCGTCAGAGGACGGATGACGTAAGACCAAACGATCTCACCTTTTACGGGATCGATCAGGTTCACGGCGCCATTAACGGTGGGGACCGCGAACATCTTGCCCACTGCGCTGGGCGGAGCTACGGGCCGAGAAGCAACATCGACGATCATTGGCGCGCCTTTAGCATTGCGCCGGGCCGTGCCGTTGCTGTCGAAAAGAAAGACCTTTCCGCTCTCCGTTACGGCAGCGATACCTTCCGTGCTGACCGCCGGCGAGAAATAGGCCGTTTCGCCAAGGTCACGTTGCCACTTCAGACCGCCATTGGGATTCATGGCCAGCAGGTAACTTCCGCTACTCAGGAAGAGCGTCGTACCCGACAACATGGGCTTGTATTGACCGCCCAAAGACTGGAGCGTGGCAACTCGATTAGACTTTCGGGTCGCGAGGTTAAGATTGAAAACCTGATAGCGGGCGTTCGTGTAGATAATGCTGGTGCCATTGGCCACCAGGTCACCCAGGACGCCGTCAAAAATCCGCTCGGGATTCTCAAAGACGGGCTTACCGTCCATACCAATCGCCATGATCGAGTTACCATCGATGTTCATCGCGATAAAGTTGCCCGAAACGACGGGCGAACCGACGATGGCCCCGGGAGCGTTGTACATCCACTTCTGCTCACCGGTGGTGGCATCGATGGCGTAAAGAGTTTTGTTGCTCCCCGCGGCCAGCAAAAGATTCTCGGCCAATACGGGAGAGGCTGTGAAGTTGCCTGTAATGGGCTCAATCAGTGGCCATTGCCACTTCTTGTTTCCAAGATTGCGATCCAGAGCATAGACGCGCCCGCCGACGCCGACGTAGACGTTGTCGCCCATGAAAGCGGGAACGCCCGTGGGAGAGACGGTGGTCGATCCTGACCAGCGCCATGCCAAGGGGACGGGGCCGTCGATTTGGGCAGACGAGAAAACGGATGCCCCAAGGGCAAACGTGACAAGCGCGATCCTGCGCGGGCTAAGCATCGTTAGACGTTCCTCCAGACGGTAGGTAAACCGTATTCAAGCATTTTAGCGGGGAACGGGCGAGATTCGCCACACTTCCTCTAGTTAGACGGGTTAAGGTGACAGGTGTGTCACATGCCTTGTACCTGAATTGAACTTAATGGCGATGTTGCCCATCCTTTGCTATCACAAGGTTGGCCCGGTCTGGGAAGAGGGCCGGAGGCTCAACGTTGAACCTGGAACCCTGGCCAAACACGTCCAATTTTTCTTTCGGCGCAACTATAAGTTCGTCCAAGCGCAGCATCTTGCGGGAGTTTTGCCCACTCGCTCGGTTTGCTTCACTTTCGACGATGCCTATCTTTCGATGCTCTACGACGGTGTCCGAGTTTTGCGGGCATACGGGCTGACCGCCTCGATCTACCCCGTACCTTCCCTAGTTGGGCAGAGTTCGTCATGGGACAAGGAATTGGCGCGCCCGCTTGCCCCTTGGGATTTGCTCATCGAAGCCCAGAAGGCGGGTTTCGAGATTGGAAACCACACATTCACGCATGCCGACCTGTCGAAATTGGATCTGGCGGCGCAGGTCCGTGAAATCGAGGATGCCGATGATCGCTTGCTCGAGCACGGGCTATCGCCAGGCAGCGTCTGCTACCCGTATGGCCGGATGAACGTGGACACCGTTTTCGCATGTGAGAAGGCTCAATACAGCGTCGGTCTGGCGCTGGGGAAGCGGATGGCGGTGGAAACCGACGATCGGAGGGCTCTTCCGCGGATCGTTATCGCCTATTCGGATTCGGTAGCCAAGCTCATGTACAAGATGCATGTGAGGCCCAAGCTTCGGATGCGCAAACAATAGGGATCGATCAAAGCTTCCTAGATTTTCTTCCGGTTTTCGACAAGTTCCGTTACAATGTGGGAGATGGGTCACGGGTTGGTGCTTCCTGAAATTGTTGAATCGCCGGTAGGGACCGGCAGGTGGATGGTCCTTGTCTACGATAACGACCACACGGCGTTCGAAGATGTCGTGTCCATTATCATGCGCGCGACCGGCTGCAGCGCTAACGAAGCGTACATCGAGACCTGGGAAGCCCAGAATTTTGGCAAGGCTCCTTGCCATTTTGCGGAGCGGACCGAATGTGAGGTCGTCGCCGCCATGATTTCATCGATTGGGGTTCGCACGCAAGTTCGCCGCGAATGGGAAGAATAGTCCTTAGCGCCCCGGGGATCACCGAATCTCCCGAGATCCAGACCGATGGACCCGCCTCCGGCCGGGGGGATTGGATGGTCATCGTCTACAACAACGAGACGAACACATACGCCGAGGTTATGGCCGTCCTCATGATGGCAACCAACTGCGACGAGTATGAGGCCTACATCGAGACCTGGGAAGTGGACCATCTCGGCAAATCGACCGTCCACTACGGCAATGAGGACGAATGCTTCAGCGCGGCCGCGATCATTGGTTCGATCGGTATTCAGGTCGAAGTTCGATGTGAGGATTGAATCGAACCACAAGCGTTTTAGCGCTTTACGGGCATAATGCCGGTCGTGAGCGAGAACCGTCTCGATCCGAACCGTCGCCCGCTATGGCCGGGTCAAGTCGAGGAACTTTACTTTGACCTCGATCAAGTGCGAACTCTTTGCTCGCCCATTCGTTCTCTTGTCTTTTGGAGCCTGGATTCCTATGAGGCCAAATCGGCGACCGATCTCTGCACAGAGATTGGAAAGACAGCCCAGACCGTCCGCTATCACCTCGCTGCCCTCCTGAAGCTCGATCTGATCATGCCGATGGGTTCGAGGCGCAGGCGCTCGCGGACCGAATCCCTTTATGTTCGCAAAGCCCGGCGATCATTCACCGTATCGGATGGGTCCGAGGAATACAACCGCTGCATCGTGCGATCCGTGAAGCTGGAAACCCAGAAACTGGCTCGCGAGACGGCATATTTTTACGGTTGGCGAGAGCAAGATGCGGAGTCCGCGGTCTTCGGCGGCTATCGGCAGTTTCACATTCGACTTAGCGCGGAAAGAGCCCAGAAACTGAAAGATGACTTGCGCGACATCCTTTTCGCCGCCAGTTTCGACCAGGTGCCCGCGGAAGAAGGTGGAACCGAAATCCATGCTTTTACGATGGTCGTGCCTACGCTTTTCCAAACCCGAAGTTGGGCTCAGGAAGCTGGGATACCCTTCCGCGACTTAAACCGAGACGGTCCAATCGAAGTCGACGAGTTTGAAGACCTGTAATTAATGCGAGCATTGGGCACGATTCGAAGTACGCGACTGTTGCATTTTCCGTTAGTAACTTGAATCAAGCTACAGTTGTTTCGATAGGGCGCAGGTACACTGCCGCCGCCATGCTCTTCGGGAAGCGCAACTCAAAAGAAGCGTTCGAAAAGCAGGCGGAGAAGGTGTTCCCCTCCATCTTTGGCACCGCGTTGCGTTTGACACGCTCGCGGGAGGAAGCCGAGGATTTATCGCAGGAAGCGATCGTTCGGGCATATGAGGCTTGGGACCGTTTCGACGGTCAGAATTTCAAAGCCTGGATTCTTAGAATCGTAACGAATCTCTACATCAATCGCTATCGGCGGGTCCAGCGAGGCCCCGGTTTTGCTTCCCTAGAGGAAGATCACATTATCGAGCCGATGTCGAGTGCGGATGAGATTCCGGACCGAATGCTCTTTGACGGCCTCATGGGCGGCGAAGTCGAGGAGGCCCTGGCCCGAGTGCCAGAGGACTTCCGCGTTGCCGTTATTCTGAGTGACGTAGAAGGAATGAGCTACCAGGAAATCGCAGATGCGACAGATGTTCCTATCGGGACTGTGAGGTCCCGAATCGCGCGCGGCAGGGCCGCTTTGAGAAAAATGCTTTTGGATTACGCAATGAAAGAGGGATATGTGAAACCGGGGGTTGACCTATGAGCGACTGGACGAAAATCCATGCTTATGCCGATGGCCAGCTCTCGCCCACGGAAACCCAAGAAGTCGCGGCCTGGATCAAAGAAGATCCCAAGGCCCAAGCCGAATTAGAGGCTGTCGAGGCTCTGAAGTCGACCGTAAGCTCGCGATGCGAGCCGGTTAACTGTGAAGAGACTTGGAAGAAGTGCCAGACCCGCCTCAGCGAACTCGACCGTAAGTCCGGTGTCGAAGCGTTTGTTGGTAAGTGGGCTTGGAGTCTATGTTCGATTTTCATCGTAGCGATCGCTTCGGCGGCGTACATGAACCGCATCGGCGGACCACAAATCCGGTCGACGGATTTGATGAGCGCCACGATGCCTACATTCTCGGCACCGCAATCGAAGACGCAAACTGAGCAGCGACGCTGGCTCCGTGGCCTCTCGATTCCGGTCGAGCCGGGTCCCGTCCAAGTCGAAAGCGCTTATGAAGGCGTCATGAATGGACGGAGAGTGGTTCGCCTCAACCTGAGCGATAATGCAGGACCGATGAGCCTGTTCATGGCAAGCTGCGATGAGTTCACCGACCGGCCTGTCTCGAATGAGTACGGCATTGTCCGTGTGAACATGGATTCGCTGGGCCTCACTTGGTCGCAGAAGGG
>JBKJIP010000161.1:0-2719 GCA_046598515.1 Fimbriimonadaceae bacterium
AACGCTAAGCTGCGTGATCCTCGTCCGCGTCCCCTTCGAGGTCCCCGTCGATCCCCCCGCCGTCGCTCGCATGGCCTGGCTGTCAAGTGAAGGCTACGATCCTTTCATGAGCTACACCCTTCCGCAGGCGAAAATGATGATGCGACAGGGAGCGGGCCGGCTCATCCGTACGAACGAGGATCGCGGCGTGATCGCCCTCCTCGATCCTCGGCTGCGGACAAAACGATATGGAGAGCAGATCTTCGAAAACATGCCCCCCGGCATGCGAAGCTTCGAAGATATCTACGAGGCTGTGGCTCGGGTTGGAATCTAGCCTCAGCGAATGTACTTCGACATGAGCTTTACGAGTTCTGGCAGGCCTTTTCGCTTTGCGAAATCAATCGGGGTTTCTCCCGCCTTGGACTTGACCATCGGATTCGCGCCCTTTTCGAGAAGGATTCTTGCGCAGTCCTTGCTCCAGGTAGAACCGGAGGCCGGAGTCCAGTACTCTTTGTATTGCTGCTTGGAGAGCCCTAAGACTGCGCTATGAAGAGGCGTTTCACCTGCCTCAGATCGCTGGTCTACCGGTGCTCCGGCCTTAAGCAAGAGACGAACGCTCTCGGCTGATCCACAAAATGCGGCTACGTGCAACGGGAACTTGGGCACTCCAAAGCCATTCTTTCCTTTCTTGGGATCCCAACCTCGAAAGGCACAGGCCTTTGTAGGAGAGGCACCATGTTTCAACAGCAGAGCTACCATTTCGGGACGGTTGTATTCAATGGCTCTTTGGAGCATGAAGACGTAGGGCTGCGCCTTGGTCCCAACGCCTCTTTCGGGGTCGAGCCCGGCGTCCAACAGGAACGCCAGCACTCGCGGTGTGCCCTGGACGACAACGCTCTCGACCGAACCCGCTTCTTGACGGTTTGGATCAGCTCCGGTCGAAAGAAGTAGACCCAGCATCTCCTCCCGAACCTTGATCTTGTCCTTAAGCCACCATGTCTTGGCCAGGATCGTAGGATTGTCGTCGAGGGCTTGCGGTCCCTTAGGGATGCTGTTAATTACCTTCCTTACGGCGAGCACGTCTAATCGCTCAACGGCCGATTGAAGGTCGTCAGCAAGAGCCAAGATCACGTTTGTACTCAGCGACAAAGCAAGGAACAGCGTTTTCACGAGATCATCTTAAGTTTATCGTTTCGGTCCGAGGATTGCCTCGAGTTACGGCAGAAGTCAGGCTCAACGCGGGGACGACGCAACCCGCGCCCTCTGTCTTTCTACCTAGCTTCGACACGAACATCGGCCAACAACCGCTCGATAACAGGTCGCCGCGCAATCTCAGAACCATCTGTCGTAGCCGTCGCCGCGCCGGCGGCGATGCCCCATTTGAAGGCTTCCTCCACCGTCTTACCGCTCTCGATTGCCCAGAGCATCCCACCGATGAGGGAGTCGCCGGAGCCGATCGTGGACCGCGTTTCCACCTTAGGGGCCCGGCCAATAAAGACCTGCCCCTCATGACCGAGGACGGCGCCCTTCTCGCCACGTGAAATGATCACGATCGCGGATTTATCCTTCAGTTCTTGAACCGCGGCCACAACGTCGTCGTCGCTTTCCAACTCACGTCCAAGCAGGCGACCGGCTTCGGCTTCGTTGGGCTTGATAAGGTCGAGCTTCCCGATCATCCCCAGTTTCATGGGTTCGCCGTCGGCATCCAAGACCAAGCGACAACCGGCGGCCTCACCAATCTTGGCCAGGTCGCGATAAACCTCTTTCGGAACGCCGGGGGGCAGGGAGCCGCCCATGCAAAGCCACTTCGCCTTTTTGGCATAGCCCTCGACATGCGCAAAGAGCTTCTTTAGGTCTTGGGAAGTTATCTCGGGGCCTCGTTCGTTTAGTGTTGTCGGCGGCTCGCCGGAGTCGTCTTCAACGGAAAAGTTGATGCGCGTGTCCGCGTCCACCTCGACGAAATCGTGGATCACGCTCTGCTTATTCAGGACCGAGCGGATCAAAGCGCCCGGGCCTCCGCCTAGAAATCCGGTGGCGACCGTCTCACCGCCGAGCTCGGCGACCACGCGGGACAAATTGATGCCTTTGCCGCCCGCATCTCGCTCACAGCGCTGCACCCGGTTCGTGTCGTGCAGTTTAAACTTCTCGACGAAGAGAGCGTGGTCGACGGAAGGATTGAGCGTAATCGTCAAGATCATTGCGACATCACTCCGGCAAGAAGCAGCTTCTCGGGATCGATCATCCGCTCGGTGTTCAGCACGTAGGACAACGGATGAGAGACGAGCTTGGTGCCGTCCAAACCGACCATCTCATCGGCGAAGCCGCTGATCAATCGGTTCGCCGCGAAGGCACCCAGACGCAGAGCCAGGACCCGATCGAACGCGCTCGGCGTGCCGCCGCGTTGCATATGACCGAGAACGACATAGCGGGCCTCGAACCCCGTGTTTCGCTCGATGAAATCTTTGATGTCGCTCGCCCGAGCCGCGCCCTCGGCGACGACGATGATGGAACTCCTTTTGCCTCGCCCGGC
Organism: Fimbriimonadaceae bacterium; assembly: GCA_046598515.1. GTDB lineage: Bacteria > Armatimonadota > Fimbriimonadia > Fimbriimonadales > Fimbriimonadaceae > JANJUB01. The sequence continues at coordinate 2,510 of JBKJIP010000161.1, forward strand.
GGCGGAGACCATGCTGTCGCAGATGTCGTGCAGGGAATAAGGGATCTCCGGAATTAGAATCGCTTCCGCACCGCAGGCGAGGCCCGATTCCAGGGCAATGAAGCCATTACGCCGCCCCATAACCTCGACGACGAACACTCGCTCATGAGAGTAAGCAGTGTCTCGAAGTCGATCAATAGCTCCAACCGCAGTGCCCACGGCCGTATCAAA
>JBKJIP010000316.1:0-4723 GCA_046598515.1 Fimbriimonadaceae bacterium
GGCCGTAAAGCTGGGGCAAGAGGCTCTCAAGCGGCATCCGAGTTCCCTAGCCCTGCGGGCAAAGCTGCGTGAACTCGATCAAGGTGTCCCCCGCGGCGGGTTGCGGGCGGCTCCCTATCAAGTCAGTTCATTCATCGGCCGTGTGACCGAACTGAGCGAGTTGGGGCGGCTCATCGAGACCAATCGCCTTATCACCCTTACGGGATTGGGGGGGAGCGGCAAGACCCGTCTCGCCGCTGAGCTCTGGAACCGGAATCGTCCCGATGCCTGGTTTATCACGCTAGCGGAACTCAGCGACGCTTCCTTCATCGGTGAAGCCATACGCCAGGGCCTGCGGTTACCTCCATCGGCCAAGATGTGGGGTTTAGAGCAAGTCACCCACGCGCTGGAGCACGAGTCCGGGCTGCTCATCCTCGACAACTACGAGCACCTTCTCGACGGCGTCTTTGTTGTCGAGAGAATCCTATCTACTTGCCCGAGCCTACGCATTGTCGCGACTTCAAGGGTGGGATTGGGTTTGGAAGGCGAAATCGAGTTTCAGGTGGGACCACTTGAACTTACTCCTGGACAAGAAGGCGCCCTCTCGGAAAGCGCACAGCTCTTTGAAGCACGCGCGCGGGCGGTCGTTCCGGGGTTCGCGGTGACCGAGGAAAACGCGAAAGCCGTGGGCGAGCTCTGCGCCCGGCTGGACGGATTTCCCCTGTCCCTCGAATTCGCCGCCGCCAAGTCTCGCATTTTCAGTCCGAGCGAGATGCTGAAGCAGCTTAACGACCGGTTCGAGTTTCTCGCCCACACCGGGCACGGTCAGGGTCGGCGAAAGACTTCCCTTCTCGATGCTTTGGACTGGAGCTTTGACCGCCTAGCCGAAGCCGACCAACTCCTCCTTTGCAGGCTATCCGTCTTCGAAGGCGGCTTTACGCTCGACGCCGCCGAGAAAGTGTGCGGAGCGACTCACTCCGGCACGCAGATCGAAACGCTTTCTACCGCGGCGTGGGTGGAGCGGGCTCCGGGATCGGGAGCGACTCGCTTTCGGCTTCTCGAATCGGTTCGTGAATATGGGTCGGCACTGCTAACACCTCGCGATCGGGCGGAGACCGGCAGACGGCACGCCGAGTACTACCTAGGGATCGCCAAGAGTTGCATGGAGGCATCCTTCATGCCGGATGAGCCGATTCAGCATGGCTACGTTCGGCAGGAAATCCATAACATCGATGCCGCCTGGCTTTGGCTGAGGGAGCACGATCCCGAGGGTGCCCTCTGGATCGTTTGCAGCCTGAACTGGTACTGGATCTTGTCGGGCCTTGCTCATATTGGGGAAGCGCGGGTTAAGGACGCCATGGAGAGAGCCGACCCAAGTCCGCGGGAAATATTCGCGCGAGCGCATCATCACTGCGGCAACTTCATCATGTTCCAGGGTCGATTCGCCGAAGCCGAAGGATGGTTCCGCCGGGCTTTTGACCTCACGCAGGAGGTCGGCGACAATCTCTTCGTAGGGTTGGCTTCCTGTCAAATTGGACGGGTCCTCACCGAGGTGGGCGAGTTCGAAGAGGCCAAGGGCTTCGTCGACCTATCGATACATCACCTCATCGGGGTGGGCGACGACAACTGGATTTGTGCCGGCTACACGATTCGTTCGCTCATTGCGAACAGAGTGGGAGACTTCGAAACAGCTATGGGAGCGGGGCTCATTGGAGCGTCACACGGGCGGCGCGGCGGTTATCGATGGGGATTGGCTTCATGCCTCAATGAGCTCGCGATGGCCTATCATCTTGCGGGCGATTATCGAGCGTCGATTATTCACCAGCTCGAGAGCATCTCTATCAAGCGAGACCAGGGAGCGCTGCCATCTCTTGCTCTTTCACTGGCGGACCTGACCGCGACCTATCTTGCGGCCGGACAAATCGACGACTCGCTGAATGCCGCTCGAGATTGCTCCATGGTGTTGTTGGTGCTCAATGACCATGAGAACTATGCGCGATTCTTCGCCACGACGGCCGAACTGCTCTGGATCGCGGGAAACACAGAACTTGCTCCGAAGTCATTAGCGAAAATGGTTGAGGTGACGAAGGCGCGTGTCGTCAGTGCGATCGAGTCTGAAGCGTTCAATCGAGCCCTCGCGATCATCGGATCAGAGCGGCTCCAAGATCCTGTGACCGCAGAAACTCGGACCATCCTGGAGGCCCTGGCGAGTATGTAACGATTCTGTCACGGTGCGTCATTTACAATAGCTTATCCCTCCACGGGATAGGAGTTACGCGTCAATGAATCTAAGTCAGACCGAACCAGGTCCCCCAGTCGGCCATAGGGCTCTCAACATCGTCGCAAGCCGCGGGAGCCGCCTGCTGACCAAGTTGCTCTGCCTCCTGTGTTTTGCGATTGCAATCGCATGCGCGGGGTCTGGCTCCGCTCTTGGCGAGCCGGCCGTGAGTGTAACTTTTGCGCCGACGAGCGTTACGATGCAGCCGGGTCAAACACGCACGGTCACGTTAACCCTCAATGCCAACATGGATGGGACGTACCCCATTCGCGTCAATGCCCCGGGACTCACGGTTTCACCTACCAGTTTCACGGTGGCCCTGATGGGCGGAGTGCCCGCCACCCAAGATGTGCAGATAACGGCCGCTATCGGTACTCCACTCGATACCTACACGATGTCGGTCGGTGATGTCCTTAGCGTCTACGACACGCTCGCAGTCACGGTTACCGATGGCAATCCAGATTTCGCGATTTCGGCTACGCCGCTCGAGGTGTCGATTCCGAATAACGTCATGTCCTCCGATGTCCGCTTCACGGTTTCCTCCGTTAACGGCTACACCGGCGAGGTGAAAATCACTTGGGTCGCAGACGGCGACGTTTCTCCTTCTCCGAGCACCAATGACTTCACCGGCAATGTCTCGCCAACTACTCCCTTCACCTTCACCCGCAAGATGTATCGCTATGCGACGCACAGTAATGACATCCCCCTCGTCTTCAACGCGACGGATGTCCCTTACACTGGGAAGCAGAAGTCGGTGACCATCAACATTCGGAAGCTCTAACTGAGTTGATCACGGAGTATAGACATGAACAACTTCAATAGCTATCCTGCCTTCAAAGTTTCGCGTGGAGCAGCTTTGGCCATCGCCGGCTTGATGCCTATGCTGGCATCAGCCCAGCTCACGGTTGTCGAATTGCAGCCAACAGGCGCGAGCTACTCTCAGGCGACAGGAATACGTGACGGTCAGCAGGTTGGAGGCAGCAACATCGGCGCGTGTCTCTGGACGGGTACGGCCGCATCTTGGGTGAACCTGACCCCGGCCGGGATCAACAATGCCTTTGCCAAGGCGGTCTCCGGTGGCCAACAGGTCGGTAATGCCGAGATTGGAGGCGTGACCCATGCTTGCATGTGGAGCGGCACCGCCGCGAGCATGATCGACCTGCATCCTTCGGGAGCGGGGCAATCGAACGCAATGGGCATTGCCGACGGGCAGCAGGTTGGCCATGCCACGTTCGGAGGCGTCACTCATGCCGGCCTCTGGACAGGCAGTTCCGCCAGCTTTGTCGATCTTGCCCCGGCCGGCGCGACCCATTCTCAAGCTCTCGGCGTGAGCGGCGGCCAACAGGTTGGCTACGTGCAAATCGCGGGAGTGGTGAAGGCTGGGCGTTGGACCGGAACTTCTGGATCTTGGGTCGATCTTCATCCCGCCGGTGCAACCCGGTCGCAGGCAAACGCCGTCCACAATGGTATTCAAGTTGGCGAAGCTTCCTTCGGTGGAGACGTGCAAGCCGGAATGTGGCAAGGGACGGCGGCTTCGTGGGTAAACCTGGCCCCTCCCGGGGCAACGGGCTCAACGGCTCTAGCCGTGTACGGAAATGCTCAGGTGGGCTGGGCGACGATCTCAAATCAGAGAGCAAGCCTTTGGAACGGCTCGGCAGGAACGTGGGTCGATCTCCACGCCATGCTGCCGTCGCATTTCGTGATGTCCCAAGCGGAAGGGATTTGGAAGGATGGCAACACCTTGTATATCGTGGGTTCCGGTTACAGCATGAACACCTTCAGTACAGAAGCCTTGATGTGGAAGGGAACGATCGAAAACTTTGCCTTTGCGCTGAACAAGGTTCAAGTGGCCGGTCAGAATTCGGTTCAAGGGACGATCGCCATCCCGGAACCAGCAGTTGCAAACACGGTGTTTACAACCTATGACAACAGTTCCCTCGTCAACACGCCGGCTTCGGTGACGGTGCTAGCTGGCCAGTTTTACAGGAACTTTCAAATCACCACGACGGCGATCACCAGCACGATTCAGACCACCATCTATGCCAAGCGCGGCCCGCTCGTGCGATCTGCGCCTTTGACGTTGATTCCCCTGGTGCCGACCGCACTAGCATTCACACCAAGTCAAGCGACCGGTAGGAATCCGGTCTCCTGTCGAGTTGTGATCAACGGAGTCGCCGGCCCCGGTGGACGCGTGATCGCCATCTTCGACAACTCGCCTTACGCCACTTCGCCCAGCACGGTGACTGTCCCTGCCGGGGCAACTGACGTGACTTTCCCGATCACAACGTCCGTCGTGACGAATACGAAATTTGTGACGGTGACCGCACGGGTTTCGGCCGGAGAGAAAACGGGGACGTTCCGCATCAACCCTTAACGGGTTATAGGGACAGAGCCTTCGCCTTGGTGACGGCCTCGTACGCTTGTATGAGGCCGTCTCCATGGAGGGGGGTCTCGACCGACTCAGCC
>JBKJIP010000247.1:0-9835 GCA_046598515.1 Fimbriimonadaceae bacterium
ATTTGAACTCCGGCGGATGCCGCAAGCGGCAGGTTTATGGCCTCTCAAAGCAGGGGTTTCGTAGTGTCGGTAAAGAGCGTCGACGAGGTCTGTGTTGTTCCGGGACGTCTTTTAACCGAAGGCGTTGTCAGGCACTACGGACCGTATCACTTTTACTCCTGGCATAACGGCCAAGTTCAACTCACGGCGACTCTTTACGGTCGATGACACTCTATCTGGGGCTTCGACCAGCAGCCGTTCACTGAGCCCCGACCGCTACAGCGCCAGGACATCGAGACTCGCCGCGGACTCCGGCCAAAAAGCATTAACGGCGTCGGTTTGGTCCTGAAGCTGTATCGCAAGGAATTTGACGTGTTTCTTGTCGCCAGCGCCATCTTGTGAGCAGGGATAGGCACGCGCTTACAATCAGAGCGCCGACTTCCATCATGAAGAGCCCGTTCTGCAACTTCTCCATGCTAGCCAGTTGAGCGATTGAAAGTGAAATTCCGAGGATCCCGCTTGCCCCGTACGCGACTAGCATTGGGGTGACTGGCCTAGGTTCCAGAATATCCGAAATGAGGCCCCAGATAGCAACGGCAACCATTCCCAACGCCATGTCTATGCCGTCGCGACCTTGCGTGGTGTCTATGACCCACAGGATAGGAAGCGTGATGAGAACCACCACGGGCGAATCTTTGACCCGATCCCATGTCGTAACTTTGCGTTCTTCTTCCCTGACGGTTGACATCGCTCGCATCCCAAACATTATAAGATACGTTCGTCACTTCTCCCCGTTCGCCTGCTTATCGGCATGATTACCGCTACAGCGCCAGGACATCGAGACTCGGCGCGGATGCTGCCAAACGCTTGACACTCCCTTGCTGATCGCCTGAGCCGCAATCTAAGGGACGGCACAAACATTCGCCCTACGGTCAATGCTCCCCTGCGGCGATCCGTGAATTGTGAATGGTGAATGGTGAATGGGCGAGCCGGGAACCTGAGCGAAAAAGTAGAACTGCCACCTATTCGAGTGGCCACGCTCCTCGACCTGCTCCATGTTCTTCTCGGTTTCGGCCAGAGGCCATCGCGTGGCTTGCACTTCGGGAAGGGCAGGCGTCAGGCGACGCAGACGCAAATGTCCCCGACTAACAAAATAGCAAAAAAGAGGCCGCATCCTGATGGGGCCCGTTCGCGTATTCATCTCAACGTGTTCGTTTGGACTCCCGCTAAGGTCGCTTGGATCGCTTTCTTCATCGTGCTTTTTCCGGCCGGGATAGTCTGGCTCTCCGTTCGTGGACCGCAGCCCAATGCGACTCCCGAGCAGTTCGACTCTTGTCTCACGAACGCTCAGGTCGGGATGACGGCACCCACCCTTCGCCAGTTCTGTGGTCACATAGCCGTGCAGTCCGTAAAACATGATGCTTCGGCAGGTGAGTGGATTATTCGCGACGGCAAGCGTTCGGCGACTCTGCGTTTTCGGTACGGCAAGCTGGTCGGCTTTCGATGACCCGCGCTAAACTCGGTCTATGACCGAACTAGGCAAAGTATGGGCATTCACCCGGTTTCGACTGGAGAAGTCGATCGAGGACCTGACCGATGAGCAGATCCAAGCCACGCCCTATCCAAACGGGCACTCGATCGCTGAGATCGTGGCTCACATCGCGGGCGCGGAGCACTATTGGTCTGCTCGCTTGCTTGGGAACGACCCGAATGCGACCGAGCTTGACACCAAACTCGATCTCGCGATTCACGATGGTTTCCTGAGAGAAGGCGATTCACCCTTCACTTTGGAGGAACTGACCAAGTTCAAACTCCTCGAACTGCTCGAATACTCAGGAAATCAAGTTCGGCCGTTGTATGAGCTTCCGACTCCCGACCAATTGGGGCTCCGGATGATGAGCCCGATCGGAGACGATGTGAGCGGCGAAGAGGGCCTCACGCGGCTTGCGCAGCACGCGGGTTACCATACCGGGCAAATCTGGATGATCCGAATGATGCGCGGCTGGGAGTGAACGGCCCTCGCTTCAGTGTCACGACACTCTGTGTCCCCGGCAGGGGACACCGCTGGTAGCCAGGGGTAAGCGCTAGCGCACCCCTGGAAAGCGACGAAAACCCAAAGTTCGGAAGAGGGAGTCGCAACGGAGGTAGGCGATAGCCGGACGACATGCGACTCCCTCTTCCGAACTCGCCAAGGGATTAGTCGAGGTAACGAGGATCGTATTCGACGCCCGCCGCTTCAAGCAGCGACACCAACTCATCGAGGAAGGAAACCTTGCGGAGATGCTCGGCCTGGTTGGCGATGTAATCGCGCACGCCTTCAAAGTCGTTGGCCGAAACCGAGAACGCCGCATGTCACACTTGCCAGCTAAACTCGCGACGCCCAAAGCTTCTCACTGTGCAAAGGATCGGGAAAACAGTGGGTCATGCCATCATCCGCTCACGCAACAGGCGCCGCACCTCTTCGGCCTGCTCGGGAGTGTCGACGGCGAGAGCGGCGGGCTTGGCTTCGGCCATTAGAATCCGCACGCCATGATGCATGAACCGTAGCTGCTCGAGACTTTCCGCAACCTCCAAGGGGCTTTGCGGCCACGTTGAGAACTCCATGAGCGGGCCGCGGCGGAAGGCGTAAAGTCCGAGGTGCTTCTTGACGCCGATGATTCGCTCGTTGCGAGCGAAGGGGATCGGGTGGCGGCTGAAGTAGAGGGCAAAATCGGCGAGGTCGGTGACGACTTTGACGACGGCAGGGTTGTCGAGCTCTTCGTCCGCGCAAGGACACCAAACGCTGGACATCTGGATCGCGTCATTGTTGAGAATGGGCATGGCGCAGGCGCGGATGCTCTCCGCTTCCATGAGGGGCTCATCCCCCTGGACGTTTACATAAACGTCCGCTACAACCTTCTCCGCGATCTCCGCGATGCGGTCCGTGCCGGTCACGCAGGTGTGCGAGGTCAACATCGCTTCGCCCCCAAACTCGGCTACGCGATCGACGATTTCTTGGTCGGGAGTAGCCACGATGATGCGGTCCGCGATATCTGCGGCTTGAGCAGCTTCCCAAACCCATTGAACCATTGGTTTGCCGATCAGGTCGACCAGCGGTTTGCCGGGAAAACGGGTGGCGCCCATTCGGGCGGGAATCACGATTACGCAACGCATGGGACTATTTTGATCGTCTGAATGCACAATAAGCTATGAAGCGATTCCTCCCTCTCGCCTTCCTCACCCTTGCCCTGGTGGCCAGCGCCCAAGAAACCGCGAAACCGGCCGATGGAAAGACCTCCATCGACAGCCTCAAGTTTATGCATGGGACCTGGAAAGGGGACGGATGGATGATCGCCGGGAAGAACGAGAAGCATTCGTTCAAAGTTACGACCAAGGTCGATTCCAAGTTGCGGGGCAAAGTGATGTTTCTCGAGCAGGAAGGAACCGAAACCGGGGACGGCCCGAACAAGGACAAGCCGTTTATGGACATGCTCGCCACCTTCGCTTTGAATTCCGAGCAGACTGGATTCTTGACTCACTCGGTGAGTGGCGACGGGACCGCGATCGACGGTGACGGACAGTTGGAGGATGGCAAGCTGGTCTTCGCCCAAGTCAATGGCCCGAACCTCTTCTCTCGCTATACGATCGAGGTGAAGGACGGGGTTTGGAAGCAGAAGGGAGAGTTGACCGATGACGGGAAGCGGTACTTCACCTTTATGGAAATGACTCTGAAGAAGTCTCCTTAGGATCGAATGGCTGAAACAACCGTCCATGCGGTAGTTCTCAAGCGCAAGGACGCCGGCGAGAGTGACCGCAAGCTGACGCTTTTGACCCGTGAGAAAGGGGTGATCGATGTCTTCGCAAAGGGCGCGCGCAAAGGCGGCTCCCGCTTGGCCGGGTCTAGCGAACCGCTCAGCGCTTGCATTCTGCACTTGGCGGAAGGCAAGCGGAATCTCTATATCACGCAAGCTCAACCGATCTCCTCGTTTCCGGGGCTCCGCGCCGACTACGAGCGGCTCACGTTCGCTCTGGCGATGACGGAGTTGGCTGCGGCGGTGCTCCCGCATGAGCATCCGGCGGAAGAGGAATTCGCGTTCATGGTCCATGCCTTGCATGACCTTGAGATCCATCCTAAGCCGTTGGTAGCCTTGGTTTGGGCAGAGCTTCGGTTGATGGAACTCTCGGGTTTTATGCCCAGTTTCAATGTGTGCGTGACAACGGGAGTACGCGTGGCGGAGGCGTTGCCGTTCGTTTCTCCTCATGCCGGTGGATACATTTCGTTGACGGCCGCGGGGCGTTACTCCGATCGCTTTCAGGTACGCGCGGAGGTCCTGTATGGCCTCGCCGCGTGTTCGGAGTTGGATAGACCACCGCCCGGGTTGAAGTTCGCGGACGAGTGTTTGCGTTGCCTGCTGCCTTTTTGGCGCGAGGTCGCGGGTCGAGCTTTGCCCGCCAGCGATGCGCTGATCGCGCAATTGCCCCGCCCGTAGCATATGCTTTGGCCTAGTCGCGCGACCGAGACGGATCGCGGTACGCACGACCGGGACGGTCGTGATACGCTATTCGACCGTTTCGGTCAAAGAGCCTTTACGCCGGGCTGGAAGCCCGGGGGACACAGGGGCTGGAAGCCCCTGCCACAGGTCCATAATCAACCATGACCGAATCGCAAATGCGATCGGAGTTGGCTTCCCTTCTCACTCCGGAACAGATTTTGTCCGGCGAGGCGGTTCAGCGGGCTTACGACTGCGACGCGTACACCGTTGAGAAGTCGCGCCCGACGGTCGTCGTTCTGCCCTTCTCTACAGAGGAAGTTGCGGCGGTGATTCGTTGGTGCAACGTTCAGAAGATTCCCTTCACCCCCCGAGGAGCCGGCACCGGGTTGAGCGGAGGAGCGCTCCCGGCTCTCGGGGGTGTGGTCATCAGCACGAAGAAGATGACACAGGTGCTCGAGATCGATCTTCCGAACCGGCAGATGAAGGCCCAGGCGGGGATCGCGAATAAGAAGATCAGTGATGCCGTGGCTTCGCACCGGCTTCACTTCGCCCCCGATCCCTCTTCCCAAACCGTCAGCACCCTCGGGGGGAACATCGCCGAGAACTCGGGCGGACCGCATACGCTGAAATACGGCGTTACAACCCAGCACGTGCTCGAAGTCACGATGGTTTCGCCTGAAGGCGAGATCCTGACCATCGGTTCCCGCACGCCGGGCGCCCCGGGACCGGATCTGCTTGGATTGATCGTGGGGGGAGAGGGGACGCTGGGATTGGTCACGGAGGCGTGGGTGAAACTAACGCCTTTGCCGGATGCTGTTTTCACGGCGCTGGCATCCTTCCCCTCGGTTCGGGCAGCGACGGAGACGGTCGCCGCTATCACGCAGTCGGGCGTGACCCCCGCCGCGCTGGAGATGATGGATCACGGGATCATGGCCGCCCTTAAGGCGGCCTTCGGATTGGAGTACCCGCCGGATGCGCGGGCGTTGTTGCTTATCGAATGTGATGCGACAACACTTTCAGGGAGCGCGGAGATGGATCGTGCCCCGCGTGAAGCTAATGACCTCGCCGGTGAACCCTCACCCCCTGCCCCCTCTCCCTCCGCGGCACAAACATCCGCGCAAGGAGAGGGGGTTCTCGCCCGGCAGCAGGTCCGGTACGAAGGCGAACTGGTAACCAAAATCGCCATGGATCATGGGGCGATCACGGTCGATGTTGCCGAGACGGAAGCGGATCGGCTGAAGCTTTGGACCGCCCGCAAGAAAGGTATCGGAGCCATGGGCCGGCTCGCACCAACGATCGTGACCCATGACGGCGTTATCCCCCGTTCCAAATTGCCCGAGATGCTCGATTATGTTTATGAAATAGCGAGTGAACATGGACTGAACGTGGCCAACCTCTTCCATGCCGGCGACGGAAATTTGCACCCATGCTTCTACTTCGATGACCGGGAGCCCGGCATCGTGGAGCGGGTTTCGGAGGCGGGAGAAGCGATCATTCGTCGGTGCATCGAGCTGGGCGGTTCGATAACCGGTGAGCATGGCGTCGGTGTAGAAAAGCTCGACTTGATGGGCCTCATGTATACGCCGGAGGATCTCGAACTCCAACGCAGAATGAAGTTCATCTTCAACGACGGCGAGCTTTGCAACGCCTGCAAGGTGCTTCCAAACCAGAAAGGTTGCGTCGAACACCGGATGCGGTGGCGGGGGGCTGCGTGGTGAATCATGTTGAAGCAAACAGCGCGGAGGAAATCGCCGCCCTCGTCGCCAGTCAACCTGCGGTTTACACGCACCAGTGGGCACCCAATCAGTTTCTTGCCAATCCCACTTGCGAGGACGGAATTCAGTTGGTGGTTCCCTGGGCTCAAAGCGGCTTAGTCATCGATACTGACAACCAGGTCGCAGTCGTCGATGCTTCCCTACCCCTGGCCTACGTTCAGGGCCAACTTTTCGGGCAACAACTCTGCCTCCCTTTTCCCTCATGGGAAGACACGGAGGAAGCGAATTTCCGGTTTGTGGGCGGTCAAGTTGGCCGACTAATGGTGGACGAGGCCATCGGCATGAACTTTCCACACGCCGCCGAAGCCGAGCACGGAAATTGGCGCGATTGGATTCTGGGGATGACGGTTGTCCTCGGCGATGGCACGATCGCGAAGAGCGGAAGCCAGGCCGTCAAAAATGTCGCCGGCTACGATGCCCACAAGTTGTTCATCGGCGCGCGGGGGACGCTCGGAATCATCAGAGAGGTGATCCTTCGAGTTCGGCCCAAGTCGGTGATGAAGAAGCCCGATTTGATTTGGGGCCCCTATAGAGGGACACCGCCTTACATGATCCACCGCGTTCTTCCTTCCGACTTCAGCTCCGCCATCGCTGATGCCGGGGAGGATCTGATCGCCGGTGATCCGGCGATGGGCACAGTCTGGAGGAAAGTGAGGAACCGCGAGATTCCCCGTTACGCGCACGACTGGACTTGGTCATCGAATGGAGAATGGTCGGTTTCGAATACCCAACGGGTCTATTTGGAGCGTGCGAAGAAGCTTTTAGATCCGGAGGGGAAGCTGAATCCGGGGTTGATGGGGATTTTCTGAAAGCTCTTACGGTGCAGGATGGGCCTCTTAGCGAGGACTCGAAGAGGATCGGTCGGCAACGCCACTCTTGGGCGAGTGGCGTAAACATTCAGCCCTCCCTTCGGCACTCAAAAAGGGAGTCGCGAGAACAACTTGGGCTGCAGAGAGGTACCCTATTAGCCTCCCATGGCGATCCTCGTCGATAAGAACACGCGCGTCATTGTCTGCGGAATGACGGGACGCGAAGGCGGCTTCCACACTCAGCAGATGATCGAATACGGCACCAACGTGGTTGGTGGCGTCACTCCCGGCAAGGGCGGCACTGAGCACCTCGGGCGTCCCGTCTTCGACACCGTCGATGAGGCGGTCAAGGCGACGGGCGCGAACGCATCCCTCATCTTCGTCCCCGCACCGTTCGCGGCGGACTCCGTTCTCGAGTGCGAGGCGGCCGGTCTTCCTTTCATCACTCTGATCACAGAAGGTGTGCCGATTCAGGACATGGTTCATGTGGCGAACAAGCTGCGTAGCGGCGGCACCAGCCGACTGCTCGGCGGCAACTGCGCCGGCATCATCACGCCGGGCGAATGCAAAATGGGCATCATGCCCGGGCATATCTTCAAGCCCGGCCCCATCGGCATGGTTTCCCGGTCGGGCACGCTTACCTATGAAATCGTCTGGGAAATGACCCGGGCCGATTTTGGCCAGACGACCTGCGTCGGCATCGGCGGCGACCCAATCCCGGGCACCCGATTCGTTGAGGTCATGGAAATGTTCGAGAATGATCCGGCGACGACGGCTGTCGTCATGGTCGGCGAAATCGGCGGCACCGATGAAGAGGTTGCGGCGGAGTACATCAAGACGATGTCTAAGCCCGTCGTTGGCTTCATTTCCGGCCGTACGGCTCCTCCCGGAAAGCGGATGGGCCATGCCGGCGCCATCGTGTCGGGTGGCAAGGGAACCGCGCAGTCAAAGGTCGACGCCCTGACCGCCGCAGGCGCGAAGGTCGCGGATAAGACCAGTGATGTCCCGCGTCTGCTTCAAGAGTTTCTGGGCTAAGCGCCGCGGGGAAAACGCAACCCGCGCTCTCATGGGTTCACCAAAAGACTAGAAAAGCAAGTCTCACCAGATAGGTGAGACTTGCTTTAACTTACGGAGCCCCTGAGGGCGCGGGTTGCGTTGTCCCCGCGATCTCTCTCAGAACCTAAGGCTGAACCTCATCCTCAAAGACCACATCAACTGGCGTGCCGGCGAGATCCTTGGCGAGGGCACCGATTTGCTTGGTCACGTTCACCTTTGCTTCCTTCAAAATTCCTTGCCGAATGCTCGTCTCTTTGAAGCGAGACTTCGCGTCTTCGATCGCCGCTGCGGCGATGGTTTGATCTCGCCAGAAGAGACCGCGCTTGACTTCGTGAACATCCGCGGAGACATTTGCGGGGAAAACCTTCGGAGCCGGGAGTTTGACGGTCACACCGGTTGCTGATCGCTCGACCTTCGCCTTGGAGAGATCGACGCCCGCTTCGACTGTCCCGGTGAAGCTCATCAAGGCCGTGTTCCGAGTGGAGGCGTGCACGATATCCGCACCGCCGGGAAAGGAGGCGAGAATGCCCGAGGGCTCCTTCGCCGTCTCGTACTCATGAACGTCACGGTAGGTGTACTTCACAGCATGAAGCTCGCCGAGAGCTTGGACCTTCTCGAGGAGCGGGGCGACTTGAACAATTGTGCGCGGACTGTTGATGGAGCCAATGAACTGGGAGGCAATCCAAACTCCGCCGCCAATGGCGGCAACTTTCCACAAGAATCGCTTACGCGAAGGGTGCATGTTCATTTGGAACGTTTTCTGTGGCGGACGGTTCCCGCGAAGTCCTTTTGGACTACGAGATTGCAGCGACTCGGGGGCGGTAATCTCAGGCCCATGACCGCTCAAGCCGCGATCCTCGAGTCTTGGAGACGACAAAGCCTTTGCCTGACGAACTTAATGGGCCGACTGAATCCGAAGCTGTTGGTGGCAAAATCGTCTAAAGATGGCTGGACGATCGCCTATCACTTGTGCCACATCCACGAATGCCGGACCTACTGGCTCTTCAAAGCGAGTGGAGTCAGGCACCCCGAGTTGATCGACCTCTACCACCAGATCGGCGAGGATTGGTACCCGAGCGAGAGCCTCATTGAGATTCGAGAGCAACTTGCTTTAAGCGAGCAAGCCATCCAGAAATGGCTCGCCGAAAACATCAATACCAAGAACGCGGGCGGACCCTACGATCACCCGATTCTCTTCCTCCAGCACATGGTTTGGCACGAAGGTTATCACTTCGCGCTCCTCACGTTGGCTCTCCGCGCGGCCGGCCATGAGGCCACTGAAGTCTGGGAGGAAGAGAATATCTGGGGACTCTGGCGCAAGTCTGAAGACTAGCTGGTTCACTTAGAATCCGTGCTGAGGTCGCAGAAAGTTAGCCGCGCCTCCGCTTGAGGTAAGCCCGCCAATCCCAATTCTCGAAATCGTCACACACTCGGAGCGGTTCGGGCGATGCGACCCGAAGAGCGAGAGCGTTGATACGGGCGCTCTCGCGCTCGATCACACCCGGATCCCCGAAAGGCTTTGTCACACCACACTGTGCGCAGACCGCGCGCAGATTGATCGATCGGTTTCAGCCAGAGCCGACGTGGTCGAGGCCCGTCGCTATGGCCCCGCACACTTCACACTTTCCTCCTTCACGGGCGAAAATGCGCTGCCACCCTTTCTCAGGGAGACGCGCCAAACGTCGAGGGAAACCACCGCCGATCACATGCCAAAACTTCTCACCGACATTGCTCTGTCGCTCCT
>JBKJIP010000440.1:0-8271 GCA_046598515.1 Fimbriimonadaceae bacterium
CTGAGCTCGAGGGCGGTCATGCTGGAAATCTGATCGACAATGGATTCAACTGCGGTAGGCATCGTTTATTCTCCTGACTCTGAGGGGGTTTCCTCGGCGGCCGGCGCTTCTTCAGCGGGGGCTTCCTCGGCGGTCGGGGCTTCGGCGGCAGGAGCCTCCTCAGCAGCGGGCGTAACTTCTTCTTCTTCGGCAGGCGCGGCTTCGGGAGCCGGCGCCGCGGCAGCGGGTTCGGGGATGGGCGAGCCCTCAGCGACCTTATCGGCCACCGCGCCGATCACGCGGATCGGATCGGCATAGAGTGCTTCGACCACACCCACAAGGTTGCTCAACGGAGCCGCGATCGCACCAATAACCTGAGAAATCAGGATATCGCGCGGAGGCAGCTTCGACAACGCTACAACTTGGTCGGCGCTAAGCGCCTTTCCAAAGTAGCCGCCCTTCACCTGCAGCTTCTTGGAGCTGATGGCAAAGTCGACTAGCGTCTTGGCGCAGCCCGCTTCGTTCTCATAAACGAAGGCAACTGCGGTCGGGCCGTTGTGCAGCTCGTACGGCATGTTTTCGGTATCGCTACCGGCGGCAATTCGAAAGAGCGTGTTCTTGAGGACGTGGATCTCGCCGCCCTTCTTCCGCAAGTCGCGGCGAAGGTTCTGCATGTCTTTAACCGAGAGGCCTCGGTAGTCGGCAAACAGAACGCCAGTGGCTTTTGAGTACCACTCTTTCGCCTGCTCGATATTCTGAGCTTTTTCTGCGGTTGGCATAAGCGTTTTTTTCCGTGCTCCGCCAAAGCCAAATGAAAAACCCCCTGCCAAGGCGGCAGAGGCTAAGATCGCCCTTCCGAGCGTTCGAATCCGTATTGCGCATCCTCGGCGAGCGACCCGAATCTGGGTCATTAAGGCTTTATGCCACTGGCTGTCTTTGGAGACTTGGGGCGATTATACCCCGACGAGCCCAGTGAGTCAAGCCCGGCGGGATCGCTTCAGCCGCTCGTCCGAGTTCCGTGTGGATCGCGGATGCCCGTCCCGCGACACTTACGGACGCATCCACGGCTGGTAGCCGAGGTTAGGCACTGCGCACCCTGGAATGTCGGCCCGCCACTGATTCGGGTCGTCGCGCAAGACGCCCAACCTCCGTGGTCACAAAAAAAGGGGCCGCAGTCTCAAGCTGCGGCCCTTTAAGTCTAATAGGGATTAACCCTTTAGCTTCAAAGTCACCGGAGTGGCTTTCTTGTTGTTGTCGCTCGGGTCGATCGCGGTCGCCGTCACTGTGTATTCCGTGTTCGATCCCCTCAGCGTCGATCCAAGGTCGATACCAGCGGTCTTCCAATTGCCGTTCCGGTCGACTTCCACGGTCACGTCGGCAAGGTTGCCCGTGACGCGCAGTGCGTTGAGCATCGTCGTGGCGTAGCTGACGCGAACGTTGACCTTCGTGCCCGGCAAAGCCGTGCCCGAGACAACCAGCGGGCTGGAAGCCTTGGCTCCTTCGGAGGGCGAGCTGAAGACGGCGGGGCCGAAAGCCTTTGACCCGACCCGTAGGATTCGTTTCACGGCTTCGGCCGTGAACTTGGTGCCGTTCGGAAGGGTGATGTCCGCAAAGATCTTATCGTTATTGAACTGGTCGTTCGCCTTGAGCTGATAAGTCACGCGGTAGACGCCGGCCGGAGTCTCCTTCATAACCAGGTCGCGGATTACGCCATTGCTCGAGTAGATCACAACGCGGGAGTCGGGCTCGGTATCCAATCGGAAGTGAACCTGGCCCATGGCTTCCACGCCCTGACGAGCGGTGTGATCGAAGATCGTCACCTTCGCTGAGGTGCTGCTGTTCAGGCTGAACGACCACTTGGCCGAGATTTCGTTCCCCGACAGATCGCGAACGATCAGTTCGACGGGCACGGTGCCGTTCCGGAGGTTGTCCTTCGGACGGTAAAAAACGAATCCGGAGTTGACCGTGAAGTCGGACTTCCTGACCTCGGCATTGCCGACGCGAAGTCGGACGGTGTTGACGTCCACGCCGCTGCCCTCATCGTTCAAGTTCGCGGAAATGTCGGGCGTGCCGACGCTGACATTGCCGGTCGGACCCGCATTATCGACGGTCGGCGGAACCGTATCCGCGGAGATCGTTCGACCCGCCTGAATGAGCTTCTCCGCGCCACCCTTTCGGAGCTGGGCGATCACGCTGGACTCCTTCAGGAAAGTTTGGTTGTTCGGCATCCACGATCCGGTGTAGGTTCCGGCCGGACCCTCGGTGAGGGTGACGGGGTTCTGCAGACCGCTGATGATCACGGAAACCTGCGAACCGGGGGTGCCGGTCAGCGTAAAGCGAGCCTGCTCTCCGAGGCGAAGCCAAGGTGAGCTCTGAATCTGGAAGTTGGTGATCGCGAGCGCACCACCGCTGGTATCGCCGCCACCCGTGTTGCCTCCACCGGTGTCCCCGCCGCCGGTGTCGCCGGTCGTGGAAATGGAGATCATGGAAGTCGCGGCATCCCATTTGATGTCGGCGCCTAGCGCCTCACCCATAAATCGGAGCGGCACCATGGTCGTACCGTTAATGGTTTGGGCGGGCACGTCCAAGAGCCGATCCTGCCCGTTTACGCGGGCATTGCGATCTCCGAGACGCAACGTAATGTCGATATTGCCCTTCTGCGCGGTGACGGTCTTGGAAGGGCCGTCGTAGCCGACATAGGCACCGAGCTTCTCCATGACGCCGCGAAGCGGGACAAGAACGCGCCCTCCGATCGACTGGGGCTGAGTTCCGAAGAACGTGACGGGATCCCCGTTCACGGTCACCCGAATCTGTTGGGCGGACGAGATAACTGCTGCCATACAGGCGGCTAAAACAAACGATTGGCGAAGCCAAAGCATAATTCAATTGTACGTCTTCTGATGAGCTTGGCGTAACAGGTGGCGGTTTTGTGGGCGTTTGACTCCGAATTCGGGCTCCAGTAACCGTCACCTCAACCGGCATATTGAATCGACCGGGTCAAGTGTAGGCCGCGAATGATCGTGTCGCGGCGACGGCCCTCCGATGACCAGAGAGCGGGATTGTGGCACTCCGATGGAGTGCGATGAGACCATTTTGTTTACCAGGGGAAACGCTTGCGCTCAATCCCCTGGCTATGATTGTGAGTCCCCTAACGGGGACGGCTGGTCGTTGAGCATCTGGTTGTCGACCTCGGCCAAATGTGGGCCGCGAATGATTGTGTCGCGGCGACGGCCTTTCATCTTTCCCCGAGGAACGCTGGCGAAACCTTAGCCAGGAGTTCCCCGGATTCGGCGGCCCATTCGAATGTCCAACCAGCCGTCCCCGTTAGGGGACATACAATGCTAGCCAGGGGATTGAGCGAAGCGTTTCCCCTGGATAGAACGCAAGAACCCAAGCTCCGCGGAGCGGTGCCACAACCCTCCGATGGCCCGAGAGCGGGATTGTGGCACTCCGCTGGAGTGCGATGCTGCCCGCATTGAATCCAGGGGAAACGCTTGCGCTCAATCCCCTGGCTAAGATTGTATGTCCCCTGCGGGGACGGCTGGTCGACAGGTAGGACGACATCGCAGATTCCCTTTGCCTGCCGGCAAGTTCTCAGAAACCCAAACCCGGGTCTTCCTCGGTCGCGATCTCCCCAAACGCTCAAGCGAAGCAAGAGCAGCGACCCCGATAGCGGGTCTCAGATTTGTAGCCCGAGGTCGAAGACCTCGGATAAGGGGCGCAACCCCAACCCAGCTTCGCGATGAATGAATGGCTCCATGCGCGGCACGATGCATCCATGCCCTTCCTTGGCATGGGGGAACTCGAAATCCGAAACCCGACATACTTGAACCCGGATATGAGTGAACATCGGGCGATTCTCGTGGGCGCGGGCGGGATGGGGAAGACGTGGGCGAAGGCTCTGCACGCCAACTCGAAAACGAAAATCGGATCATGGATCGATATCGAGCCCGGCCGAGCCGCTGCCGCCGCCCACGAGCTCGAAATCCCTGTCGCTCATACTGCCACGGAAATCGATTTCTCAAAGGGAGACTTCTTGGTTGACGTAACCGTTCCAGAAGCCCACGCGGATGTCACGATCCGCGCCCTCGAAGCGGGTCTGCCCGTGCTCGGCGAGAAGCCGATGGCGAACTCCATGGTTGAAGCCCAACGCATGGTGTCCGCGAGCGAGAAAGCGGGGAAGCTTTATATGGTCAGCCAGAATCGGCGATACGACCCTTATGCGGCCGGCTTCCGGGAGGTGATAGGTCAGCTTGGCAAAGTCCAAATCGTGAACGCGGACTTCTATATTGGTGCCCACTTCGGCGGCTTCCGTGACGCCATGGAAAGCCCGCTGCTCCTCGATATGGCGATTCACCATTTCGACCTGATGCGCTTCTTCACGGGGCTGGAGGCCGAAGTCCTGTTCGCGGACGAGTTCAATCCAACATGGAGTTGGTATAAAGGCGCCGCATGCGCCACCGTGGTCTTCGCGCTTTCGAACGGCGGCAGATTTGTGTACCGTGGTAGCTGGTGCAGCGAGGGCAGGCACACGGCTTGGAACGCCGAATGGCGAGCAGTTGGCGAGCACGGCACCGCAACATGGGACGGTAACCACGACCTCCGCATGGATCGCATCGTCGCCCGGGGCGGGTTTCACTCGCAGTTCGAATCGACGAAACCTGACCCGATCGAGATGGCATGCGGGATCGATGGCGCACTCGCCGACTTCATTCGAGCCTTGGATGGGGGCCCCACACCCGGTTCCGAATGCCATGACAACATCCGAAGTCTGCAAATGGTGTTCGATGCTGTGGCGTTCAAAGCCACCTGAACATTTCTCGCCATGCGGCCCAAGCCGAGGTTCCTCGCGAACATTCAATTCCGGCCCACCGTAAGGAAGACAATGAAACTAGCGCGAATGCTCTCTGCGGCTCTTGCGACCTTGGTATCGGCTTCGGCCCTCGCCCAGTTCGGGCAGGAGGAGAAAGACCAAGTTCTGGCCGAGATCGGCCATGTGATGAAGCAGGAAGCATTTGTGCCCGGAGTCGACCTTGGCAAATGGGACTCCTTCATCGCGAAAAGGGAAAGCCAGATTAAGGGCACGGAAAGTGCCGGTCAGTTCTCCTACGTCGTCAACACCGCTCTCCGCGAGTTCGGATTGAGCCACATTCAACTCATGCGCCGAGGAAGGCGCGGCGGCGAAGAGTCCCTTTCCGCCTTCGTCCAAGGCTACCGACAAATGCCAAGCGCGTCGGTCCGCTGGATCGATAACGACTCTGCCCTCTTCCGCCTTCCGTCGTTCGATCGAGGCTATGACGAGAAACAGATCGAGGAGCTCTTCGGCGAAGTTGCGGAGGCAAAGAACCTCGTGCTAGATCTTCGCGGCAACCCGGGCGGCGAAGTTGAGAAGATGCGCCAGTTCCTCGGCTTCCTCGTTCCGTCGAACACGCCCATCGGCACCTTCGTTTCTCGCCCGCTGGCCAAGGAATACGCCAAGTCGTCAAATGCGCCGCTGATTGATCCTATTGCCATAGCGGCGTGGGCGAAACGTGAGTTTCGACCGAGACGGGTCTCCGCCGAGCCCTTCAAAGGCAAAATCGCGGTCTTGGTGGACGAACATTCGGCCAGCGCATCCGAAATTGTGGCGAACGCTTTGCGAGAGAAGTTCAAGAGCCCAATCATCGGCGCTCCCACCGCCGGTGCGGTCCTGGTGTCCACTTTCAATCGCCTCTCCCACGGCTTCCAACTCCAATATCCGGTTGGAGATTACGTCTCCTACGGCGGTATGCGAATCGAGGGCCGACCCCTGCGGCCGGACGTTGACGCCAAGGGAACCGAAGCGATCACGATCGCTCTGGCTAAGCTGAAGAGCTAGAGTCAAAAGGAATAATCCCCTCCCTATCCCAACGGGATTACGCCACGAAGCGAAGGGTTGCCATCGACGCAGTCGAGGGCTACCCTGTTTGGCTTAGAAAAGGAAATTGGCCAGCGTTCCGTTAATCGCAGAAGGGACCAAATGTCCACAGAAAGACGCAGCCATTCTGTGCATTTCTGTGCTCTCCTGTGGTTCCTCTCTCGGCGAGCAAGGAACCACAGAATGAACACAGAAGTACACAGAAGGAATCCTACAGGCTATACGGCTTGCGATACTCTCTCGAATAGCCGAGCGTGTCCTTGCCGGCTTTGCCCACGATATCCATCTTCTTGGCATCAAAGTGCACCGTCTCACCCGAATAGAGCGAGCAGTTCACCAGGTGGCAGGCGATGGTCGTTTGGGCTACCGAAGCCAGATCGGCTCGCGGCTTGTTGCGAGACTTGACACAGTCCAGGAAGTCGCGCCAGTGGTTGGGTGTCTTCTCGGCGGATTCCTTCGGCAGTTCCTTGCCGCCCGCGTCCAGCACGGTCCACCCGCCGCGCCAAACGCGGAGTGTCTTCCCGTCGGCCGAGATGAACTCAGTGCCATGCCCAGGCTTGCCCGGATGATCGCGGAGTACCGACCAAGTCATCATGAAATCGGGGTCTTCGAAGCGGAGAAGAGCCTCGATGGTGTCGGGAGCGTCGCGATCATCGTCGGTGATCGCCCAAAGACCGCCCTGAGCATTGATCGTGGTCGGCATGACCAAGTTTTGATCCTTGCTCATACCCAGCAGGGCGATATCCATCATGTGGACGCCCCAGTCCGTGGTCAGACCGCCGCCCGTGTTCATCACCCAGCGCCAGTTCCAGTGCACCATGTTTTGCTTATAAGGCACCATCGCAGCTGGACCGATCCAGGTGTCGTAATCCAAACTGCGGGGTACGTCGCTGACCTTGCCTTTGCCGATCTTCGTTCCGTCCGCGATCCAAGCGCGGCAATGGACGATCTTGCCCAACTTGCCCTTGCGGATGTAGTCGATCGCATCGACGAACTCCTGGGTTGAGCGCTGCCAGGTTCCGACTTGCACCACGCGGTTCGCACGGCGCTGAGCCTCGACCATCTTGTTCGCTTCCACCAGATTGTGGGAAATCGGTTTCTCGCAGTAGGAATCCTTGCCGGCTTGGCAAGTGTGAATCAAGTGGAGAGCGTGCCAGTGGTCGGGTGAACCCACGATGATCGCATCGATGTCCTTGCGATCCAGCATCTCGCGATAGTCCTTGTAGAGGGCGGGACGCCGACCGTACTTGTTCTCGACTTCCTTGATATCGCCGGGCATGCGGGCCGAATCGACATCGCACAGAGCGGCGATTTCCACGTCGGGAAAACCCATGAACGAGCGCATATTCGCCGCGCCCATACCGCCGCAGCCAATCACACCAAAGACGATTTTGTCGTTGGCACCCTGCCAGCGGGACCGAGCCGGAGCATCCGCTCGAGCGAAAATAGGCAAGGCACCCGCGGCGGCAACGGCGCCGGCGGTTCTAAGGACATCGCGACGGGAAATTTCTTTCATGGTTCTCCTCTCCGAGAGCCCCCATTTTTGCGGGGGAGAAGCCCATTATAGAACGGCTCTGGCGGGAGATTGCCCGTGGATCAAAACAAGGTTCAACTGCCGAACTTGATCCACACGAAGCTCCTGCCGGGCACCGTAACTTCGCCCTTCCCGGCGTAGCTCGAACGCTTCAATGTCGGCCCCTCAATAGAAGCTCTTGCACCCCGTTCAATCCCCGCGTAATGCAGAGGAAACTCGAACCGTTCGGTGCGCGCTTCGGCCGTCGGATTGAACAGAATCGCCATCGCCTGCTTTCGGGCGGGATCGACGTGAAGAATGCCATCGAGGCTCCGGCCATTCGCCCTTCGCAGATGAATCACATCCGATTCGAGCAACCGCCGATTCTCCTTGAACCAGCTCACCCACCGGATGACCATCGCCTTCGTTTCCGGCGAATCATAGAGGCGAGGTCCGCGGTAGCAAGACTGCGCCCCGAACGCGAAGTTATTGACCAAGTGCTGCTGGTAATCCTCAAGGTGATCCTTTAGAGGCTCGATCGTAGCCTCGGGACCGCCCCCGTGATACTCAACGAGCGGCGTGAACATCCACCCCATCGATGGCGCCTTCTCCCAGGTCCCGTCGAACAGATTCTGGCGAGCGTGAATATGCTGTTGGGCACGGGGCAAAGACCAATTCGTCTCCCGATAGCCCATTCCCGTCTTGTTGGAACCGGCCAGGAAGTAGTTGTCCGGCACATCCAGGAAGACGCCTCGACCGCGGCACCAGCGATAGAGTTCGGAGATTGCCTCGTACTGCCGATACTGCGAATCATCGAGGTCGCGGTGGCCGGGGTGGGTCGTGCTCGCGCACGGGTCGCCTGGATAGCTCCCATCATGTTCCA
>JBKJIP010000021.1:0-6822 GCA_046598515.1 Fimbriimonadaceae bacterium
AGGGAATGTCCTTCTTGAACATCGCATTGTCCACTCGGCTGACCGGTAGCGCGGCAAAGGGCTTAAAGTCGGAGATTCCCTGCCCGGCGGCTGCCATATCGGCTTGCCGCTCCATGACGATGCGCGACCACCATAGGCCGGGCGTCAGCATAAACACGCCGTTATCCCAAGGCAGATTGAGCGTGGGGTCAGGCGGGCTGACTTGGGGGATGATGCACTTCAGGACCGGATTGCCGGTCACCGCGGCCGCCCATTGGACGAAGCCAAGGTAGCTTCCGCCGATCATGCCCACGCCGCCATCGCTCCAAGGCTGGGCGGCGATCCAATTCAGGGTGTCGTCGCCATCCAGCACTTCGTGATTGAGGGGATCCCATTCGCCGTCGCTGCCGCCGCGGCCGCGAACGTCTTGACTGACCAGCACATAGCCACGTCGCGCGAAGAACTCATAAGCCATCGTCATCGATGAACGACCGTAAGGCGTGCGGACGAGAATCGTTGGGTGCTTCTCGTTGTCATCCGGTCGGACGATATCGGCCAGCAGTCGAACGCCATCTCGTGTCTTCATGGGGACCCGAGTCTCCGTCTTGACTTTGTAAGTCGGCTGGCTCAGTTCCGGATACTTGGAGAGGGGGTCGACAAAGACGCCTTCGTAGCCTTTGGCGACGAACTGGAACTGCTGGGCAGGCACGCTCATGCCGAGCACATGGTGTTCGGAATCGAGAATATAGACGATATCGATGCCCTGCACCCGCAGATTGAGTTTGGTAACCGGGAGAACACCCTTGGTGGTCTCGACCGTGGTCTGGACTTCGCTTGCATCCATGTCGATGGGACGCAGTTGATTGATATCGATCGGGCTGACCTTAGCCGGTGATTTCTTAGCCAAGTAATCTTTGTAAATCAGGGACACGACGGCGGGATTGAACGTGGAGAAGACCGGCACTTTAAGCGGCTGGGCCTTGTCCTTGACAACGGATTTGCCCTGAGTTTCGACGTTGAGCTTGTCTTTCGCCCAACTGATCACGCCCCTCTGGGTGCCACCGGACTCTTCGAGCCGGAAGGACTCGATCTTGGAACCCGCCATCTTTACTACCAGATGACTGGTGACCGACTGGGGACCCATCACGGCGCTGGACTTTGAGTCGAAGGAGCCGTCCTTCTGATAGGTGACGGAACCGGTGCCGACATCCTTGCCCATCAGGCGAATGGTGTAGTCGAACTGTTGCCCCAAGCCGAGTGCAGGCAGAAACAGAACGGTTAGTGCAATCCCTCTCATACAAACTGAGTGTACAGGTGCACTCGGCCCATACTGGATATTCAGGCCTAGCCTCTCTAAATTTGGAAATCCGACGGATAATGCAAGTTCCTCATACAATCCTCGCTTTCCAAAGCTAGGAATGTAGACACCCGGAGCGCTAAACTTCGTCGTAACATCAGAGGTCCACAAAACATGAAACGCGCTTTCACTCTCATCGAGCTTCTGGTCGTCATCGCGATCATCGCGATCTTGGCCGCCATGCTCTTCCCCACTTTCGCTCAAGCGAAGGAAGCGGCAAAGAAGATCTCCGATCTTTCTCAGCTCAAGCAACTTGGCACCGCCATGCAGCTTTATCTAAACGACGCCGACGACCTCTATCCGCTCGCCACGACGTCCGTGCCGAACGATCCGCAGGGCTGGTCTTGGGGCAAGTACATCGAGATTCCCGCCGATTGGGATCCTTCGATCGGCGCGGCTTATGTCGAGGCGAATAAGACCCACTGGTCCAACTCGCTTCAACCTTACGTGAAGAACTGGCAGATTTATGAAGCACCCGGCGCGAACAAGGTGCGACCGAATTTCAGCAACACGCAGAATGCTGTTGGAACGGTTCACAGCAGCACCTATACAATGAACGGCCTCCTGCAATCTTGGAACGGAACATCTATCGACTCCCCCAGCACCTGCCCCGTTCTCTGGGCGGGGAAGGGTAAGAGGATCACTGAAGGCTATGCGACGAGCAATCCGTATCTGATTTGCAACGAAGCGAACTCACCGTGCATCTACTCCGCTGGCGGCGCCGGATGCTCTCCCGCGATGAATGGCTCGACATCGGATCTCGAGCGAACCGTGGTCGGCGGAACTCGCGTCACCGCGATTACTTACATCAACGGCACGAACTTCACGTTCACCGATAGCTCGGCCAAGTTCCGGATTATCGGGCGCGCAAAAGATCCCCAGTTGACCGATTACAAGCAGGATCCCTGGGCGACCTATTTGCCCGGCGGCATTCCCGAAAAGGTTTGGTACGCGAACTACGGCGGTTCGACCTGCCACCCCTATCTCTTCCGTCCCGACTACGATAACTCGGGATCGCAACCGGCGACGGCCCTCTAGCAAAGCCATGATGTTCTTCTGGTCCGAAATACCGAAATGGATCTACGCCGTGATCGCTTTGGCGATCGCGGCGATCGTAGGCATCGTCATGGTGGTTGTAAGGGGTCAGGTTTCCGTTTCCGCGGGCGCCGTGCAATACATGGATGAATACAATCAGCCGGCGCAGACGCGGGAAAGCCGACGTGCCGCTCCCCAAGGTGGCTTCGCGCCGCGCGAGGGTGCTCCCGAGCACAATACGCAACTGCCCAATTCCAAGCAGCGCAAGGAAGCGGGAGGTCAACCGTTCGTACCAAGTCAGGCCGGCGGTCGCGGTGACCGCCAGTCGGGAGCCCCGGTCATCAATGCCCCCCAGCAAGGACGCGGCGAGCGGAACTAGGGCGTGACGACGATCTGCTTCGTGAGCTTCTTCTGACCGACGGTCACGGAGATGTTCGCGGTGCCTGCCGCCGCGCCGCCTTGAATGTTGAAAGAGCCTGTTGTCTGTCCAGCGGCCACCACAAACTTGGCAGGGACGGTGACCACATCGGGCCGATCCGTCGATACACCTACCGTTTGGCCCGACCCTTGGGCTATCCAGTTGAATGTAACGGTTCCTTTCGACAATCCGCGGCGACCGATGACCGCAGGGGCGACGGTAAAGGTTTCGAGCAGGTTTTGACGGACGAGGGCCTGGAAGGATTTGTTTACTCCCCCAAAGTTTGCTGAGAAGGTCACCGTCGTATTGGCGGCGGCCAGGTTCGCCGTTCCGTTCGCGAAGCCGATCGTTTGTCCCGCGGGCACCTTGGCGGCGGAGACCAGCGCCACCTGGTTCGAGTTGTCTAGGACCGGAACGTTTATTCCCGCCGTGCCCGCCTTGCCGTCTAGAGTTGCCTTCAGCCGAAAAGTCGTTCCGGCGTAAAGAATCGGATCTTCGAGTGAGAAAGCGGAGAGAATGGGTTTCGCCTGAATCGGGAACGTGAACTCTCGCAATCCGTTGCCGGTGAAGATCTCGATCGTCGCTGTCTGCCCCGCCGCTAAAGTCGGTTGTACAGAAAATGTGACGTTGTCAGACCCGGCCGGAACAGTAACACTGTTGGGTCCGGACACGCCGGAGCGCTCGATATTGAGAGTTCTCGGTTCTTGAACGACCCCCGTCAGTCGCAGAATCAGCGTCGAGGTCTCCCCGACGATGAGGGGGGCGTTTCCGACCGATTTGATGTCTTTCAGCCCGCCCACTTTAACAACGAATGTGTCCGACCGCGACTGACCACTGGCGCTGAACGTCACGGTGACGTTCTGATTTGCATTCACCGGCTGAGTGTTGAGAAAAACCGTAGACGAGGTCTTGCCCGGAAAAAATGGCTGCAGGAACCCCACGGTGACCGCGGGTGAAGAGAGGCTGACCGCGGGGAAGTACTCCGCCGGGAATCCTCCGTTGTTAATCACAACATTTCCGATAATAGCTTGCTCTCCGATGACGTCAGGAGGGAAGTTGACTTGCGTGATAACGAGTTGCTTTACAACGCACGTTGCCGTGCGTGGAACCCCATTCTTGGTCACGCGATACTGGAACTGATCGGTCCCATCGTAGTTTGCGCCGGGTGTATATGTGAAAGAACCGTCTTGGTTCAAAATCACGGTTCCTTCCGTGGGCGGCGTAAAGATGCTGAGCGTGCCGCCCAGCCAGTTCGTATCATTTGCCAAGACACCAGGCGACTCTATCGTGAGGGGCCCCGCAAAGTCGCGCACGATTACGTCGGTGTTCGTCAAAAACTGCTGATCGAGTTGGAATACAACGGCCTCGCCAGCGAACGTTCCGCCTGCGGCGAGGACGCGACCGAGAGAGTCGGTCGTCACGCATATGGCACCGGCATCGCTATTCAGAACGACCTCGAAAAGTCCAGCCCCTGCAGTTCGCCGGATTGCGAAAACAGGTGCCTGTGCACTTCCTACGGCTGGAAAGTGAGCTTCCCCACTTGAATCCACTGCAAATGTACGAACGCCCTTGAATGGGAACTCCACGGAGAAAGGAGACAAAGTAGGGGTGAGCCCCGTAATCGCGGATTGGCTATCGACTGAGGTCAACGCCCACCACGAGCCAAAGATGCTGGGTTGAGCATTCCCGAATCCCTTGCCTTTTGGCAGCTCTTTTTGGATGAGAATCGCCCCATTGGTCGCATTCAGACTGGTAACCCGATTTATGCCTCCAAGTTTGGCAATCGAGAAGACGAAAGCGGTGTTTGACGTAGTGTTCAGCGCAACCTCGGCGGAACTCGAAAGAGGAATGGCGACGTTCCAAACCTGGGTGAATGACTGATTCAGTTTGCGCACGATTCCATCGTTATCAATTCCAGCTCCGAAAACGATATTGCCGTTGAGATCGGTGCGAAGCGAATTCAGCACCGCTCGCGTCGTCCCGGTGATCGGCAGGTTTTGGGTAGTGGTCCCAGTTGCGGAGTTTAGACGAAGTATCTCAAATGACTGGAGGTTGTTTGCGACTTGGCTAAGCCCGGCATACACAAATGTCGAGTTGCCCGCCGATCGAACAGCCAGTTTCACGGGTCGGTCCGTCGAGATATCCACCGCCAAGGGTTTGGCCCACCTTGGGGTTCCGGTGGCAGAGGCGTACGATGAAATCTGCGCCGTGCCGAATCCCGTTATGTACGAGATATAAACGTTCCCTGTGCCGTCTACTTCCAGGTCGCCGGCTAGGACCTCTTCATTCGAACCTGTGAAATCTCGCGTCGACCACAGGGGTGTCCCGTCCTCGGCATATTTGGCGACAATAATTGTTCGCGTCTGGTCGAGAACTCGCGGCCCAAAGGGCAAAGGAGGGGGCTCTCCGTTCCTCACTGTGCCGAGAACAACGACCTCGTTGTTCGCCGTAGTAACGATCCTCTCCCACTGAATGAACTCAAACTGTTGAGTGGGAGTCGTTATCGCACGCCAATTCTCGGTGTAGCCTTGGGAGTATCCAAGACCGGCCAAAAGCATGCCCGCCAAAGCAAGGCCGAAGTTCCGCATCGAACTCATTATGCCAAGAAGACCGACAAATTATGCCAATTGTTCCGGTCGGGCGATGATGTTGGCGACGGTGCCATCTTTGCGGTTTGGGGGATACGGCAAGGTTCCCGTTCCGCCATCCCAGACCTCGAAGCTATAAGGCCCGCACTCGGAGAGAATCTCGGCGATGTCGTCGACGGTCCAGCCAAGGCGCGGCGCGATGTCCCAGTGATACTCGTAAACCACCGTTGGCCGATGCTTCTTGATAAGCTCGACTGAGCCCCGAATGGCGGAGGGTTCAAAACCCTCGACATCGAACTTAAGGCAACTTACGGTCTGGCCCTTCAGGTCGATCGAGTCGAGCTTGATCGCGGGCACGGTGATCTTCTGAACCTTCTTACCCTCGAGTTCGACTAGAGACGCCGATTCGGACTTGCCCTTCGGCGAATAGAAAATGGTCTCGCCGTCCTTGTCCGAAGCGGCCGCCTGCAGAAGGGTCACATTGTTGAGCCCATTCATGCCAAAGGTTGCCGCCGCGCGTTTCGCGGTCCCGGGTTCGGCTTCGATTGCAATAATTTTGCGATCGGGGCGACGCTTGGCGACACCGGCCGTGACGATGCCCATATTGGCCCCGACGTCGATCAAGATTCCCGGACGGGCATCGAGGGCCGAAACTAGCATGTTCGCCAAGTCGGTCTCGTCATCGGGATAGAGAGCGGCGTGCCGCGAGTATCGATCCCGGTAATCGCCCATAAGGCGAAGTCCATCCGAAGTGTAGAAAACGAAATAGGGTTTTCTGCGGCTGACAAATCTCTTGAGCAGTTGCTCACGCCGGTGGGCGAAGTGCTCGCCGTAGACTTGAGCCTGGCGAAGAATCCGGAACGCCCACTCGTAACTCTTGGTTCTGGCCAAAAGCTCATCCGCCGCGCGTTCGAAATCGCCGAATTCCCAGGTCATGCGCAGCTCCAATGGTACCGGCCCAAGGTCGAGCGCATCCGCCGCATCGATGGTTAGCGTCTGCGGACCGCTGGAATTCGGCGGAAATCGTTCTCCCGTCGTCTGCGATGAGGCGCGCTCCATACATCTAAACATTCCATATTTGGGCAAGTACACTGAGGTCGTGCCCTACCGAATTTGCAAACGGTTTACCGTTGAGAGCGGCCACATGCTCAGCCTCCACCCCGAAAGATGCCGTTTCCCCCATGGGCATACGCGCAGCATTGAAGTCGTCGTCACGGGGGAGTCGCTTGACGAGAACGGCATGCTCATCGACTTCAAGGCCCTAAAAATGGCGATCGTCGATCACGTCGACCGTTATGATCATGCCCTCGCCGTGAACTCGACCGACCCCTTCCTCCCTGCCCTTCAAGAGATGTATCCCGATGAGGCGCTCGTGATTTACGAGGGCATCGAGCCGACCACAGAAGCCATGGCGAAAGAGCTTTTCGATTACGTTTCCGGCGTTT
>JBKJIP010000347.1:0-2966 GCA_046598515.1 Fimbriimonadaceae bacterium
GGGTATATGGTCGCCAGTGAAAGCTGCGCTTTCCCTCCTCTCGATGGCGTGGTCACCCACGAGCTCGAACCGGGCGAGATGGTCATCATCGACTCCAAGGGAATGCGATTCGCGCAAGGCGCTCCGAGCAAGCGCCGAGCGATGTGCATGTTCGAGTTCATCTATTTCGCCCGGCCAGATAGCGTGATGTACGACACGCTGCTCTATTCCGCGCGCGAACGGATGGGCGAACAGCTAGCCATCGAACATCCTGTCGATGCGGACATCGTGGTTCCTGTACCTGACAGCGGCATTCCGGCCGCTCTCGGCTATGCGGAGAAGAGCGGTATTCCCTACCGCGAAGGCATGATGAAGAGCCGCTATATCCACCGGACATTCATCTCTCCGGATCAGCACATGCGTGAACGCGGCGTGCGGATGAAGCTGACGCCCCTGGTTCCCCACCTTCGCGGCAAGCGCGTGGTTTTGGTAGACGACTCAATCGTGCGAGCGACGACGACGACGCAGATTGTGAAGCTGATGTTCGAGGCGGGAGCCTCAGAGGTTCACGTGCGCATCACCGCGCCGCCGATCAAGTGGCCCTGCTTTTACGGGATCGACATGTGCTCGAAAAAAGAGCTCGCGGCAGCTCGGATGACGATCAAGGAGATCGAGAAGCACATCGGGGCGACATCCCTGGGTTATCTATCGATTCCGGGAGTTGTACGAGCGGTCGGGCGACCGGAACACGACTTCTGCCTCGCCTGCTTCGA
Source organism: Fimbriimonadaceae bacterium (assembly GCA_046598515.1). Lineage (GTDB taxonomy): Bacteria > Armatimonadota > Fimbriimonadia > Fimbriimonadales > Fimbriimonadaceae > JANJUB01. Next base: position 753 of record JBKJIP010000347.1, read on the forward strand.
CGGCAATTATCCGTTGCCGGTGCCCGAAGATGTTCAGCGGAATCCATTTGAGACCCACGATGTGGGCTCGATGGCGGCGGTGAATAAGAGTCAGCCCGAATTACTTTAGGCGGATTGAGCTTTCCAGCTAGAGGCTTTCAACGCTTGGATTTCTGGCATGGGGGTTGGCGTAGAATATAGCGGTGGATTCACTTTCGAAGACTAACCCTCATCTCGCGACCAAGGAAAAACGTATCGCCTCGGTCGTAAGAAGCGTAAAGTCTTCCTCCGAAGCAGAGGGTATTCACGTTAGCGAGAGCGACCTTTTGAGAACGGTCACTGAGCGCGAAGAATCCAGGACTCGAACAAAGCCGTCAGGTCTTTGAGATCGCCCGCATATCCCTTGCGCATGGCGGAAAAATATCTCGCCCTCTTCTCTTCTTCGCTCAGATCGTAGGCAGGGGCCTGAAACCCGGCCTGCAAAATCATCAGATCTGCGAGCCACCTACCGAGCCTGGCATTGCCTTCCCGGAACGGATGGATCAGGAGCAGTTCGGCATGAACGGCCGCAACACTAGCGGCAATCATCTGAATTCTTGATCCGTGGCAGGGAGTGTGCGCGGCTAACTGCTCATTCCCAAATCGATTCATCTCGCGAGCGATGAACTCAGCTCTACAGAACGGGAACCCACCCTTGCTAAGGTTCACCGTGCGATACCCACCAGCAGTTGGATAGAGCTCCTGAAGCCAAACGCGATGCATTTCGCAAATGATGCTTGCCGAGAATTGTGTGTCCAGTGCGGCCCATTCGAGAGAGTCGCGGTAGGCGATGGCCAGTAAATCCGTTTCTCGTGCTTCAGCCTCAAGAGGGTCCGTGATACCCAGGAGATTCCGGAGTACTCTGCTATCCGAGTTGGGTTCAAACTCAACCTCTGGATCGCCAGGGAGATCGTAGCGGCTCATCCGTCTGATTCCATTCTGTATTGATTGACTCGGATCACGCTGAACATCGGGCAGCCGGTGGACGATGACGTCTCCGATGTTTAGACCCAAATGGCCCAATTCATGCGCATAATGCGATTTAATGCCGAAGCGCCAACTCTTTATGTTGGGAATCATCCTTCTCTTCGGAGGAGGATGGGCATTCTTCTTTCGCCAAGCGATTGCCAAAGCTTGGCGTGAGTGGTTTTGGGCGCCGATGCACCCGATGACCCTCGCCATCTTCCGCGCCGTCGTCTTCCTTGAACTGTTCATCTCCGCCGATCCCCGGATCTCACTTGAATTCGCGGGATTGCCGAAGACGCTCCAGTATCCGCCCATCGTCGCGAATATGTTCGATTGGAATCCCACGGTGGCGGGGATGCAGACGACGCTGCTGATCTTCCAAATCGCCTGTGTCCTAGGCTTTCTTGGGCTATTCACCCGAACCAGTGCCTGGGTCGCGGTTATCACCGGCATTTACGTTCTCGGGGTGCCTCAACTCTTCGGAAAGGTCAATCACAGCCACCACCTGGTTTGGTTTGGTTTGCTCATCGCCTGCGGGCCTCCCGCTCTCGCCCTCTCGTTCGACGGCATCTGGCAAGCTTGGAAACGCGCCGACAAGGGTGATGTCGATGGGCCAAAACCCGATGTCGCCCACGGGCTACCCCTCAAAATCGCCATCTGCCTCATGGGCCTCATGTATTTCTTCCCGGGTCTCTGGAAGGTCCTTGCGGGCGGCCCCGAGTGGGTGATTCCCGCAAACACGGCCAATCTGATGTATGCCGACTGGTTGATGATGGGCCACTGGTTGCCCCCGATTCGCCTTGATGGCTCCCCGGCTCTTCTCTTTCTCGGGGCGGTCGGCACAATCATCTTCGAACTAACTTTCTTTCCACTTGCCCTGTTCAAGCGCACCCGGCTACTAGCGGCGATCGGAGGTCTGGCGTTTCACAACATGACCTATCTCACGATGGGCATCCGATTTGGGACGATGCAGGCCATGTACGTGATCTTCCTGGATTGGTTCGAGGTTTTGAAGAAACTCGGGCGGCGGCTCTGGAAGGAGCCCCTTTACGTGGTCTACGATGGCGACTGCCGCTTCTGCCGGCGTGTCCTCGCCTCCATTAAGACGCTGGAGTATTTCGATCAGCTCGTTTTCGTGGACGGTCAACGCAACGACGAGATCCCCGGCGGAATCGCCATCCCCGGCACTCGCGAGGAACGGTTGCTCGATATCTATGCATACGAAGATGG
>JBKJIP010000095.1:0-9775 GCA_046598515.1 Fimbriimonadaceae bacterium
CGGAAACCGCGCTGCTGATCTTGGTCGCTGACGAGGAAGCCAAGAGCGATGATCGCAAATCGGACGGCCCGATCCGCAAGTGGGAAAAGATCGTGAAAGAGGTGAAAGGGATCACATTCACCTTCAAAATCGACCCCAAAGAGCTGATCGGGATGCTCCGCGATGAGGCCAAGGCCCAGGGCAAAACGCTCAGCCCCGTTGCCGCCGAGAAGTTGTGCGAAATGTGCGGCGCGAGCCTGAGCCGATCCATGGAAGAGCTTGAGAAGCTGATTCTCTTCGCCGGCAGCAACCCCGCAATTTCCGAACGCGAGTTGGAGGACGTGGTCATGCCCTCACGCGAATGGAACGTCTTCAAGATGATCGACGCCATTATCAAAGGCGACGCCACGTCGGCCCTAGGCCAAATGCGCGTGATGATGGGCGGAACCAAGGCCGAAAACTCCGCCTTCGGCACGATCTTCCCCATGGTTTCCCGCCAACTCAAGCTGATCGGCCAAGCCCGTGCCGTCATCGATGCCGGCGGCTCGACCGACAACATCCCCGCCGCCCTCGCCTCCCACTTCCCGGCAAAGCAAAACCTACACGCCGAAAAAGACTATCCCCGCAAACTAGCCTTCCAGTTCGCCCGCGCCGTGAGCATGACCCAGCTCCAAAAATCCATCCAAATCCTCGCCGACACGGACGCCAGAATGAAAGGCCTGCTCCCCGGGTTTTCTACGCCCGACACGCTGGAGAGAATGGTCCTCGACCTGATCAACTGTTTGAGAAAAAGAGCCGCCTAACTCCCCCTCTCCGTGAATCTATCGTGTCACGGGGAGGTGGGCACTTGGATTTCCACCTCCCCTAGGGGATGTTTGTGCACCTGGGGGAGGTCGGTGACCAACGGGAACCGGGTGGGGGCGAGGACGTTCGCTTAAGGTATGCATTCAGCCTCGGGTGAAATCTTGACTGAATCGATCAAACTACTGCCCGAGCGAAGTCAGCCGTGAATGACACCCGCAAAGCCCCCAAAATAGATCGACACGGGTTCAAATGACTGAGGAAATTGCGGGGGTTTGCCGACAATATGAGGCGGGTAGGTGCACACAGTCCGTTCAGATTCGAGCACAATAAGAAAGTCTTTGGCTTGGTCGAGCCGTCTGAGGTAGTTAGATGAAAAGATTTTTACTTGGTTTGGTGGCCGTTATCAGTGCTGTCTCGGCTTATGCCGGCACCATCAACGTCAACTCTCCCGCGAAGGGAACGGCTCAAGCTCCGACACTTGTCGGCGGCTCCACGTCGATTAACTTTGGCCTGACGAACATGGTCAACGTGGCGAAGATCAACATCAAAGTTGTTCGCCTCACCGATAACGTCACCATCCTCGATCAAAAGGATGCCCTGCGCGTAACGCCCAGCACCACCAACAAGGACGGTTCGGGCACGTACAATCTCACCTTCGCCGAAGGCGCCGCCGAGGTTGCCTACCGCGTCGAAGTGCGGGCCGAGGACCTCAACAACGCCACGGCGTACAACACCGATCAGGACCTGTTCGTAAAGCCCGACCTTACGAAGCCCAAGATTCTGAGCTTCAACCCGGTCAACAATGCCTTTGTAAAGGGCGTCGTTCCCATCCGCGTTCGCATCTCCGAAGCCAACTTGCAAGACTGGCGCGTCCAGGTCAACAACCAGGACATCCCGAACAATGCGGGTACGACCGTAAACGCCAACGGCGAGTTCGTTGTGAACTGGGATACGACCGGCATCGTGCTCGATGGCGCCAAAACGATTTCCATCCGCATCCGCGACGAAGCGGGCAACGAAGAGAACCGTAACCTCACGGTCACCCTCGATCGCATCGCCCCGGTCGCAACAATTCGCGCTCCCGTGAATAACACCACGTTCTCCGCGGGCACCACTATCGTCATTACTGTCGATATCAGAGATGCAAGCTCCAGTTCGGTGAATGTAACCGGAATCGACGTCGTCGCTCGAACGACCGGCAACGCGTTCATTACGCGAGCCGCCCGCTTGTCCTTCACGGCCCTCGATGCGAACACAAATCGATGGACGGGACGCATTCGCTGGCAAGCCGGCCTTCTGCCGGGAACCTTCAAAATAGTTGTAACCGCGGTGGACCGAGCAGGTAATGTTTCACCCACGCCGCAGACCGTAACCGTGAGAATCGGATCGTAATCAGTCAAGGAGACTCAATGACCAGGAAGAATACGCTGCTGTTTGCCGCCATGGGCGCCGTGATGGCCCCGATGGCCGCCCATGCCCAGGTGCCCGACCTCGTGGCCGCATTCGATGCGGGCGGTCGAGCAATGGGAATGGGAGGAGTGACGTACCAAACGGGTTCGGACACGCTGTCCAACTACATGAACCCCGCCGGTCTCGGCTTTATCAATCGTAAGACTCTCGGTCTCACCTTCCGGAACTTTCCCGAATCGGACACGGTCGTCACGGGTGATATCGCTCCTTCCGGAACACAGTTTCTGACGAGTGAAGGCAAAAGCGGTCCTACTGGGCTTGGCCATGCGGGTATCGCCTTCCCACTTCAAAATGGGCGGGGCGGAACGGTCGCGCTCAGCCTCACCGCCGGTGGTCAGCTTCGCGACTCTCAAGTCGCCGGCCCCGGCCTCACTGAGAACGGTCTTCCCGCCGGTACGTTCAGCCAACTTCTGAAGTCTCGAACCGATTTCGTCAACCTCTCCTACGGAAAGGCGACGCCAGACGGAACATTCTCGTGGGGCGTGGGTCTCGTCTATGCCATCAACCGGCAGATGAATATCCGCAATGCGCCAAGCGGCACCACCGCCTTCGACACCCAAGCCACTGGGATTGGTGCCCAAGCGGGCATCATCGTCACCCCGAAGGAAAATCCGGACCTGAGCTTCGGCCTCAGTTTCCGAACCGGGATCAAACTCAATGGCGGCAACAACCCGCTCATCTACGAAGAGATCCCCGCTCGTCTCGCTGGTGGCATCGCCATCCGGCGCAATGGCTTCCGCGGCAGCAAGGATTTTATGATCCTCGGTATCGAGGCTCAGCACTTCTTCGATGGTTCCGACAGCCAGTTCATCGATCGGGACCCGCAGACCGTCCTTGGCTTAGGAACCGAATACAACTATGCTTTTGGCACGGGCCGGATACCGATTCGGCTTGGCTTTAGCTTCGTACCATCGGGCGGATCGCAATTCGGTCGAAGAAACTCGTTCACTTTTGGGCTCGGCTACCGTCCCAATAACGGGGACTGGGGTCTCGATATGAACTGGGGTAAGCCTCAGGGTGGCGGAGGCGACTTTAGCATCGGCCTCAACTATAAGTTTGGGAACTAGGAGATTGGAAGTAAGGATGCGTCGTATCGTCGGTGTTTTCGCAATGTTGGCCCTTCTGGGCGTGGCAAACGCTCAGCAGTGGCAACAGGTTTACGCGGATGGCCTGAAGGCCGCCCAAGGCGGCAAATGGTCTGAAGCGCGCACCGCGTTCAAACAAGCCATCGCCTTCCGCCCCGAGGATACGGCAAACCCAACGGTTATGCCGGGCCCGATCAACGAGCGCCGCACATGGCGCGACGGTGCCGCCTATTCTCCGAACTTCTTGGCCGCATATTCCGGCTTCAAAGCTTCGGGAGCGCTCACAGGCGCCGACCGAACGGCCATGCTGAACGAGGTCGCCAATGAATTCGAAGCGGTCCTCAAGAAGTCTCAGCACAGCCCCGAGGCCTACTTTTTCCTGAACAACACCTACGTCCAGCTCGGCGACAACGATCGCCGCGAGAAGCTCGAGCAGCGGCTCAGTGCATTGGGCAACAAGGTCAACTTCAAAGTCGACCGCGAAGGCGTTACCCCGGAAGATCAGACGGCCGTGAATACCGCTTTCCAGCGCACCGGCCCCGTCGTTTCCCCACCCATCGACAACCAGGGCACAGTCACGAATCCCCCGGTCAACCCCAACAACCCGACCTTGCCTACTGGGAATGTCGGCTTCGGTACCCGGGTGGGAACGATCCCCACCAAGTTTGCGCTCCTGATCGGGAATGGCGAGAGTCAGATCACCGACCGAGCGTTGCCCTTCGCCGCTGATAGCGCGCAGATGATCCGCGAAACGCTGATCACCAGCTCCGGCTACATGGAGGAGAACGTGGACCTCGTTCTGAACGCCACGAGCGAGCAGATCATGAAGTCCGCCGCCGCCCTCGCCGAGCGAATGCCCCGCGGCGCGACGGTCATGATCTTCTTTGCCGGCCAGGTAGTCCTTACCGCTCAGATTGGCGCCTACGCCGGCAAAGAAGATCATGACCGTCGCGCCAATCTGAGCGGCAAGGACTACCTGGCCGGCGTTGACTCGCAGAGCATCACCGAAAGCGCCTCCATGGTCCCCAAGAGCGAGCTCTATAAAGTCTTCGTGGCCAAGGAAGCAAACATCTTCGCCTTCTACGAAGCCTCCCGCCCGATCGTGAAGGGCCGCTACTTCGGCGCTGAAGTCCCCATGTATGGCCGAGTCGCCCAAATGCAGGCGACAATGCCCGGAACAGACATCCTATCCTCGGTCCGCCAAGGCAAGACCGTCGGCCTCTTCACCGACGCGATGGCCTCGGTCTTCACCGAAGAGCGCTCCAACCAGTTCCCCATCATGGAGTTCGGCTGGAAAGTCTTCTACAAGATTCGCGGTGGCGAAGGCGGCGGCGGAAGCCAAACGCCCACCCTCCCGGTTCGTGTAGGCCTGGACGACAAAGCTAAGTTCTAAGCTCCTCAGAACCCCTCTCCGTGAATGTTTGTGTCACGGAGAGGGGCAGGGGTGGGGAAAGACAGCCTACCAAGCTCCACAAGTTAGGATTTACTTGCTTAGCTCTTAATCAGTTCACGACACACGCCCTCGTGTGTCGTGCCGACCAGCCGGCGCGTAGAACGCTCTGAGATCTGGACTCACTTGGAAGCTGGTCGTCATCGCCACCCGTGGGCGGGATGGCGAGGACAGTCCTTTGACCCTTCCCGACTGGCCACGCGCATTTTCGACCGGGACGGTCGAACTACACATGACCGGGACGGTCATGCTACGCAAACCGGTCCCTGCACCCATCCTCCGTTCCCCGCTAAAATAGTCCATGTCTCGATTCATTGGATGCGGCACGGCGTTGGCTACCCCTTTCCGGGCGGATGGCTCTTTTGACGAAGCGACGATGCGCAAACTGGTCGAGCGCCAGATCTCTGAAGGCATCGACTTTCTGGTCCCCTGCGGCACTACGGGCGAGAGCCCCACGCTGGAGCATCACGAGCACCTTCGCGTCGTGGAAGTCACCAAGGAGGCCGCAAACGGCCGTGTGCCCATCCTGGCCGGCGCGGGAGGCTATGACACGCGCCATATCATCCGCCTGATCAAGGATATCGAAAAGATCGGTGTGGATGGCATCCTCAGCGTTACGCCGTACTACAACAAACCGACCCAAGATGGCGTCATCGCCCACTTCGAGGCCATCGCGGCTGCGACGGAGCTCCCCATCATCCTCTACAGCGTCCAACCCCGCACGAACGTGAACATGGAGCCGGCCACCGTCGAGCGGCTTTCCCGAATCGACAACATCGTCGGCATCAAGGAAGCGTCCGGCAGCATCTCTCAAGTCGCCTCGATCATCACTCGGGTCGACCCCGATTTCGATGTCCTGAGCGGAGACGATGCCGTCACTATCCCCGTCATCGCCCTCGGCGGCAAAGGCATCATTTCCGTGGCCAGCAACGAGATCCCGCGCCAGATGACCGAGATGGCCCGGGCGGCCATGCAGAACAACTATGCCGAGGCTCGTCGGCTCCAGCGACACTACCAGCCCCTTCTCGAAATCAACTTCATCGAAGCAAACCCGCAACCGCTGAAGGCAGCGATGGAAATGATGGGCCTGCTGGAGAACAATCTGCGTCTTCCCCTCATCCCCGCCCAATCTGCCACGAAGACAAAGGTGCGCAATGTTCTCATCCAAGTCGGTCTCCTGCCCAGCACGGGCATCGAGAACCCTACGCATGATCTCCACGGCGCGGTTGTAGCGTAAAGCATGCGAATCGCCGTTGTCGGAGCCGGAATCTCCGGGCTTGCTTGCGCCCGGACCCTCCACCGACTCGGCCATGAAGTGGTCGTCTTCGAGAAATCGAAGGCGGTCGGCGGGCGCTGCGCGACCCGCCGTGTCGGGCCCTACACGTTCGATACCGGCGCGACCAGCGTAGCCCCCCGCGGACGAACCATAGAGAAATGCATCTTAGAGGAACTGGACACTTCCGATCTCATCAAGATAGAGCGTCCGATCTACGTCTTAAAGGCCCTCCGCATCGAGCCCGGAGAGAGCGCGCGGAATGCGACTCCTCGATATGCTTGGCGCAAGGGCAATAATCAACTCGGCAAGATGCTGGCAGAGGGACTCGATATTCGATTCGAGCACTTGATCGAACGGTTCGACCGTGCCCGAGCCCTGTACTTCGCTGCTCCCGCCGGTTCGGGAATCGAAAACGCATTCGACCGCATCGTCATCGCCATCCCCACCCCGCAAGCTCACGCTCTGCTGACTTCCTCGGGAGAATCGAGATCGATTGATTACGTTCATTACCGCCCATGCCTCAGTGTCCTACTCGGGTTCGCATCCCAGACTGAGCACCTTCCCTATCACGCACTGATCGAGCCGGAGCAAACCCATCCGCTGACCTGGCTGAGCATCGAATCGGTCAAGTGTCCTGATCGAGCTCCTGCCGGACACACCGCGATGGTTGCTCAACTGAGCCCTGCTTACAGCCGTTTGCACTACGAATCCCCCGATCAAACAATCATCAACGCCACTCTGGAGTATCTCGTTCGTCTTTACGGTGGAGGTTTTGCCAAGCCCGAGGTGACGGATGTCAAGCGGTGGCGATATAGCCTTCCGGAGAATATCGGCATGTTCGAATCGGCCAACCCCAAGGGATCGCCCATCATCGTCGCTGGCGATGGGTTGCTCGGCGGCCGAATCGAGTTCGCCTATGAAACGGGCGTACTTGCCGCGAAACGAATCATCGAGGAAACGAAATGAAACCCTGGTTACCGCTCGGAATCCTGGCCCTCGTGGCCGCCGCCCCCGCTCAAATCAAGCTGGAAATGACGCGTGACGGCAAGGCCATCGGGGTGGCGACCGTCACCCAGAAGCTCCGTCAAGACGGCTCCAAGCTCGTCCAGATGTCCATGGAAACTTCCGCGGCTAACGGCGCTTTGAAGTTTCGATCCGAATCGATCTATCTGGCCAGCGGTCTGCCCCAGCGCAAATTTCAAGAGATTGCCGTGCCCACCCAGAAGTTTCGCCGCACTATCGTCGCCGAGTTCTCCGAAACTTCGGTTCATGTCACCATCGACATCAACGGGACTCGCACGGTGAAAGACGTTGCCTTGCCTAAGGGCGGCAACGCCGTTGACAAGAGCGAATTCTGGTTCGTACGCGACAAACCCGCGGCCGGAGCGAAGAGCTCGACCTTCTCATTCAATCTCGAGACGCTCGCTTGGGAGCAGGTTCAAACAACCTTCGACGGCCAAGTCAATCTCACCATCGCCGGCACGAAGTGGAAGGCAAACAAAACGTCCAGCCCGCGCGGCGTCGCCTACGTCGACGATCAGGGTCTTCCCCTGAAGTTGGAGCTCCCCAACGGCGTCATGCAGCGCGTAATCAAGATCTAGATTCGGGCGTCCAAGAAAGCTCTCAGGCCGTCGAGGTCGTTGAACTGATGGATATTCAGTCGGCTGATTCGTCCCGCGTTTTTGGCTTCGCGGCCCCCAAGCAGGATTTCGGTTTGGTCGCCAATCAGTTGGCGAAGTTCGGTCAGTTCCCCCTCGAGGTTCTCTCGCGGAGAAACGGCGCTGATTCCAACTGCGTTCACCCTAGCCGAATGCGCCGCGCTGGCAATCTCGGAGATGGGCAAACTGGGTCCAAGGAAGAGCACGCGCCAGTTCCGACCGGCGGCAACAAGGGCCGCGAGCAGCGCTCCAATCTCATGGATTTCGCCCGGTAATGTTGCGATCGCAATTTTGGGGCTGGAGGGGGATGCCTGTAGCGCCCTGCGGGCTCTGTGCAGGAATGGGCGCAATACCGCCGAGGCCGTGTGCTCCTGGGCTATCGAAAGTGTGCCTTGCATCCATTGCCGGTCAATAGACCTTAGAAGCGGAACGACAACGTGGTCGATCACTCCGTCGGCTCCATCCCGGGCGAACGCGTATTCCAGCACTGTCTCCAGCCGGTCGGCATCTAGTGCTATCGACGCCCGCACTGCCTCGGCTGCGAGATCGTCTCCAGGTACCGCCAGTTCTAGCCGCATAGGGCCGATCAAAGATTGGATCGCGTCATTCGCCATCCCGGAAAGCTGGGTGAGACTGTGGCCAAGCTCACTGGCCCGTTTGAATAGCTTGAGCCGCTCGACGTCGGTTACCGAGTAGAGCCGCCGATTCGTGCCGGTACGGTCGGGCTCCACAACGCCATACCGCTTCTCCCAGGCTCGAATCGCGTGTTGGGAAAGGCCCGTCATCTGCGAAACCGCACGGATGGGATAGCCTGCCTCACTCACGATAAGGAGAATACCAACCTTGTCTAAATATTGTCAAATAGCCGTGCCCACTCTGAAGGAGAAAAACCTTGATAATATTCTCGACAAAGTCTTGACAAACGTTAGACGGACCGTGCAAACTATCTCCATCACCAACTTGCGGTGACTTTGTGAGAGAAAAGAACAAGCCGAAATCAAAAACCGAACAACACCATGAAAAAACTTAAACTGGCCGCCGTCCTGTCCATCCTCGCTATCTCGACCGCCTTCGCTTCCGCCCAGAAGAATCTTCTCGAAACCGCTGCCGGCGCCGGCACATTCAAAACTCTGGCCGCCGCCGTCAAAGCCGCCGGGCTTGAAGGCGCGTTGACCGGCGATAAGCCGCTCACCGTTTTCGCCCCCACCGACGATGCTTTCGCCAAGCTCGAAAAGGCTCATCCGGGCACGATTCAGAGCCTGCTCAAGCCGGAGAACAAGAAGAAGCTCATCGCGATCCTCACATATCACGTGGTCCCCGGCACCGTGAAGGCCGCCGACGTCCTCAAACTGAAGAGCGGCACCAAGGTCAAGACCCTCAACGGCAAAACGATCACCGTGAAGAACAAGCACGGTGTTATGGTCAACAAGTCAAAGGTGACCGCGACGGACATCGTCGCCACCAACGGCGTGATCCACGTGATCGACACCGTCCTCCTTCCCAAGTAAACAACGACTTGGCGCATCTCGTCGCCAAACCTAGCCCGCTCCGGAACTCCCACCGGGCGGGCATTTTTGTACGTCAGAACTTCTCTGAGCGCAACCGCTCCATCTCTCGGCGGGCGTCGTCCTTGGCGAGTTGATCCCGCTTATCGTAATGCTTCTTGCCGCGGGCGAGCGCGATCTCGATCTTCACGCGTCCCCCTTTGAAGTAGACCTTGCTCGGAATAATCGTAAAGCCTTTTTCTTGCGCTTTTCGTTGGATTAGCTCGATTTCTTTGCGGTGAAGCAGCAATTTCCGGTTCCTCCGTCTTTCCGGCTTAAAGGAGGATGAATGGTCGTAGGGCTCGATATCCAACTCCAGAATCCACATCTCACCTTCCATGACGCGGCAGAAGGCATCGGTCATATTGACCTTTCCGCCCCAGATGCTCTTAACCTCGGACCCGACAAGAGCAACCCCGGCTTCCCAGGCGTCCATCAATTCATATTCGAACCGCGCTTTGCGGTTTACGATGGATTTAGGTTCGTTTGTGGTTGGCTTGGCCATTCGG
>JBKJIP010000289.1:0-2647 GCA_046598515.1 Fimbriimonadaceae bacterium
GGCGGCGGTGGTCGTGGCGGCGGCGGACGCGGCGGCTAGTTAGTTCGAACGACAGATTGTGATTGGAGTGAGTAAGGAATGAGAATGCGGTCAACTTATGCAAGGATTGCGGCGGCGAGTGTTTTCGCCGTATGTGCCTTCGCTCTGGCTCCGGTAGCCCATGCCCAGGCTACCGGGGACCAGAACAAATTCGACGTTAACATCGTAGATGCCGACATCAAGTCGGCGGTTGCCTTCCTCGTGAAGTTGACCGGTCTTTCGATCGTCTTCAAGGCCACCGATGGGGAGTACAAACCGGTAACGGTTAACCTCATGGGCGTCACGGCCGAGAGGGCTCTCGAGAACATCTGCCTGGCAGCCGGTGGCTACTGGTATCGAGACGACAGTGGCGTTTACGTCATCAGTCGTGAGAAGCCGGTCGAGGCGCCCAAGGTGAACACCACTCCGGATTCGATTCCGACAGTGGCTGAAAAGCCAAAGCTGCGCAAGTTCAAAATGCAGCACGCGGACGCTCAAGAGGTCTTTAATCAGATCACCAAGGCGATCGTCATGGATCCCGTGCAGGGAATGCGTGAGATCAATCGACTGAAGGAATTCGGTCCAATGAACGACTTCCGACCGGTCACCTCGGTGATCAACTCGGCAGGCGCCCCGATGGCGGGCTACACCATTACGCCTCGCAGCACTGCGCAGCCCGTGCCTGGCACGAGCGATCCGAACGGGAACATTTTGCTTCCGGGCGAGTCGGCTCCCCAAGGTAGCTTGGGCGGCGGTTTGGGCGGCGGCGGCCTCGGTGGCGGCGGCGGCCAAGGCGGTCAGGGTGCGGGCGGACAGGGTGGTCAGGGCGGCGGACAGCTTGGTTCCGGCGGTCTTATCGATGGCAGCATCGACTACATCACCTACGATCCCAACGACAATAGCATCTTGATCCGAGCCACGGAACAGCAGTGGCGCGAGCTTCAGGGCTATATCGACCAGTTCGATATCGTGCCGAAGCAAGTCACTATCAAGGTTCAGTTTGTAACAACCTCGAACAGCGCAAGCAAGTCACTCGGTTTTGACTGGCTTTATAGCCGTGGTCCGCAGGTTATAGGTAACACACCAGGAACCTTCGCTCGCAGCAGCGATCCGATTTTCCTCAACTGGGCTTCGGGCAATATTCAAGCTCGTCTGCGTACGTTCCTTCAGGATGGTTACGGCACAACCGTCTCCAGCCCGATGGTTCGCACGTTGAACAACCAGCCGGCTTTCGTCTCGCAAGGTATCCAAACGGTTATCTTCATCCCGACGACTTTCAATAACGGCAACATCTCGACCACGGTTTATACGCCGTTCCCGCTGCAGGCAACGAGCCAGCTCGCCGTCCGTCCTCGTATCAACGACGATGGCACGGTAACGCTGACGCTTGCTATACCGATCCAGCAGTTTGGTCAGATTCGTCGTTCGCCGGACGGCTCCACGGCTGTGCCCGACATTTCGTTCCAGCAGATCAACTTGGCCGCTCGTGTTCGCTCCGGCGAAACGATCGTTCTCGCTGGTTTCACGCAAAAGAACGATGCGGTCACGCAAAACAAGTTTCCGGTGCTTGGCGATCTGCCAATCATCGGTCAGTTCTTCCGATCGACTTCACGGGATCAGAATGCGAGCGAACTGCTCGTCTTCGTAACTCCGACGATCGAAGACCCCGAGACCTCGGGCGGTTTCGGCGGCTAACTTACTCACTCCGTCACAATCTAAGGCGGCAGCGGAAACGCTGCCGCCTTTTTCGTATGCAGGACAGCGCATGGATCCTCGTCGGCATGATGGGCGCCGGTAAGACCACGATTGGAAGAATCCTGAGCGAACGCACGGGGTGCCCCTTCTTCGACGTAGATCGAATTCTCGTGCATCGGCTGGGCCGTCCCATTCCCCAGCTTTTCTCGATTTATGGGGAAGACACCTTCCGCGGACATGAGACCGCGGTGCTCCGTACCATCGAACGCCAAGGCTGCGTCGTCAGCACCGGTGGCGGGATTGTGCTCCGCCCGGAAAACTGGGAAATCATGCGAGCGATCGGAACGACCATCTACCTTCGCGCTCCGCTCGAGACGCTGATGGAACGCCTATCGAACAGCAAGAAGAAGCGCCCCCTCCTTCAAGTAGAAGATCCCGAAGCGCGTGTCCAGGCCATTCTCACTGAGAGAACACCCCTCTATGAACAGGCCGACGTTATCGTCGATCTGGGAGCCGCCGATGCCGAGGACGGCGCGGACCTGGTTCTGGAGGCCATGGAAGGGCGATGAGAGTGACCCATTCCCGCGGCTCATATCCGATTTCTTTTTGCCATCGCGCCGAGATCTCGGAGATCGAGCACGTCTGTCGGGTCGCGGTGACCGACCGGAATGTCAAACAGGCTTTGTCCGGGTCGTGGCCCAACATTCCAACTCTCGTCCTGCCGCCGGGCGAGGAAACGAAGTCGATACGCCACTTTGGAGAGACGCTCGAATGGCTGGCATCGCAGGGGGTCCAACGTTCAGACAAAATCGCCGCGATCGGCGGTGGCGTCATCGGCGATCTCGCTGGCTATGTGGCGGCGAGCTATCTGCGTGGTATCGAGTTTGTACAAGTTCCTACATCGCTCTTGGCGATGGTCGATTCCTCCGTAGGG
>JBKJIP010000378.1:0-2590 GCA_046598515.1 Fimbriimonadaceae bacterium
CTCGCCAAGATCAGCAAGTTCCTTGATCCAAAAGACAATGCCTGGATCGGCGAGACCGCGAATCCGCGCGCTGGCTGGGAAGAGCTTCCCTATTGGCTGAAGGGCCAAGTCTCCTTGGCTTACGTTCTGGATGATAAGGAACTGAAAGACGAGGTTCAGCAGTGGATCGAGGGAACCCTGCAAAGCCAGAAGCCCGACGGCTGGTTCGGCCCCGAAGCGAACCGGAGGAACAAGCTCGGGACGCCGGACCTCTGGCCGAACATGATCATGCAGGCCGCCCTGCAGACCTACTACGACGCCACCGGCGATCAGCGCGTGATTATCCTGATGAACCGGTACGTCGACTATCTCGACTCTCTAGCTGAAAAGGACCTCATCGATCCGCGCCACTATTGGCATTTTCACCGCGTCGGCGATCAGCTTGCCAGCCTCGTCTGGCTCTACAACAACTCCGGCAACCCGAAGATTCTCAAGGTAGCGGACAAGCTCCACAAGCGAAGCTCGGACTGGGTGAGCGGCGTGCCCAACTACCACGGCGTCAACTTCGCGCAAGGTTTCCGCGAGCCTGCCCTCTATTCCCTTTTCTCACAGGATCAGAGCCAGAAGAAGGCAACGGAACGCGACCTGAAGATTTTCAGAGACAAGTTCGGTCTCCCCGCCGGACTCTACGGGGCCGATGAGAATGCCCGGGAAGGCAAGAACGACCCACGTCAAGCCGTCGAATCCTGCACCGTCGTCGAGATGATGCTCAGCGATGAGCAGCTTCTCGCCGTCACCGGCGATCCGATCTGGGCGGATCGAGCCGAGGAAGTCGCCTTCAACTGGATGCCGGCGACCATGACGGCCGACCTGAAGGCCCTCCGATATCTGACGGCCGGCAATCACGCGAACTCCGACGGAGCGACCAAGAGCCCCGGCATCGAGAACGGCGGCCCAATGTATCTCATGGACCCATGGGACCACCGCTGCTGCCAGCACAACATCGGCCATGGGTGGCCCTACTTCGCTGAAAATCTTTGGATGGCGCGGGATGGCAACGGCCTTGCCGCCGTCATCTATGCTCCTTCGACGGTGACCGCCAAAGTGGGCGATGGCACGAAGACGACGATCGAGACGATCACCAACTATCCCTTCAGCGACAAACTGACCTTCAACATATCACCGGCCAAACCAGTCGCCTTCCCCCTCACCCTGAGGGTGCCGGCTTGGGCGATCAAGCCAACCGTTCAGATCAACGGACAAACCAAGGCTCCGGTTAAAGCTGGCCAGTACGTAACCATCGAGCGAACCTGGAAGAAGGGCGACTCGGTGACACTCCTGCTCCCCATGGAGGTCAGGACCACGCCGGGCAATCAGCGGCCGAACACAGTCACGGTTTCTCGTGGCCCCTTGGTCTACTCCCTGAAGATCGAAGAGGAGACCAAGAAGGTGGGTCGCACGGCCGCATGGCCCAGCTTGGAAATCTTGCCGAAGTCCGACTGGAACTATGGGCTGACGCCGAACGCGAAGTTCACCTTCCATTCTAAGGGGCGAAGCGAAGCTGCTCAGCCCTGGTCTTTCGACGATGTTCCCGTTTCGTTGACGACGACCGGTCGCCGAATTCCCGAGTGGGGGCTGGATATGTATGGGTTAGCCGCCCCCCTTCAGGTGTCTCCGGCTCGTTCGAACCAGCCGATTGAGACCTTGACCCTCATTCCGATGGGCGCGGCTCGGCTCCGTGTGACGGTGTTCCCGACCGTGACCCCGAACGGCACTCAGTGGGTCAAGCCACGCGCGGCCGCGAAGTCGATTCCCGCCGAATATTCCCACCGTTTCTTCGGAGACAGCGAAGCCGCCCTGAGCGACAAACTGGTTCCCGCGAACTCAAGCGATCAGGATATTCCCCGCTTCACTTGGTGGGACCACAAAGGAACCGAGGAGTGGGTCCAGTACAACTTCGCCGAGAACCGGACGTTCCAGAAATGCCGAGTCTATTGGTTCGACGACGGTCCCAAGGGCGGCTGCCGCGTGCCGGCCTCATGGAAGCTACAAGTGAAAATAGGCGAGAAATGGGAGGATGTCGAGGGCGCTTACCCGGTGGTAAAGGACGGCTGGAGCGAGATTTCCTTCCAACCGATAGGAGGGAGGCAGATTCGACTCGTCGCCAAGCTCCAAGAGGGTTTTTCGAGCGGAATTTTGGAGTGGGAAGTTAACTGAGTCGGAAGCGCGCCCTCGTTTGGATTCGCCGCGATCTGCGGCTCTATGATCACGCGGCTCTCGCCGAGGCGACTCGGCGGGCGGAAGAGGTGGTTTGCGCCTTCGTTTTCGACACCACGATTCTGGGTGAACTCGCGGATAAGGATGACCGTCGGGTGACGTTCATTCATCAGTCCCTAAGGGAAATCGACACCTATATGGCGAAGCGAGGGAGCCGATTGCTCGTCCGTCACGGAGATCCCCGCAACGAGATTCCCGAGGTAGCGAAAGCTCTCGGATGCGACCTCATCGTCGCCGCCCGGGACTTCGAGCCGGACGCCATTGCCCGGGACGATGCCGTGGCGAAGGCATTTGCAGGCGAATTTGTGAGTGTGCTCGATCACGTCATCCAAGC
>JBKJIP010000282.1:0-4491 GCA_046598515.1 Fimbriimonadaceae bacterium
TTGATGACGCAGGTGATGCACCGGTATTCGATCCGTTTGTTGCCCATTTTGAGAACAACCTCGTTGTCCTGTTCCTTTGTGTTCTGAACGAGCTTCAACTTACAAAAGGGGCAGTCGCCTTCATGGGCGGCCGCCGGCGAAATAAGGCCGACGGCAAGGACGAGTAGGGTAAGTAGTGTTTTCATAGGGTTAACCTCACTTGACCTCGACGGCGAAGCCGAGCGTCCGAATCTTGCCTTGCCAGCTGAACTGAGCGTAGGCTTTGTAAAGGCCGGCCTTGGGGAAGCGAGCGGTAAAACGGACGATGCCTTGCTTCACAAGTGCATCATTGGCCGCGGACTCGCTTGGGTGGCTATGGACTACCGTTTGACCGTCTTTGTGGAAGATCATCAGGTGCCCTGCCGCCCCCAGCCACTTTTGAGTGTCGCCGGCTGGCTTGCCAGTTTTGGCATCGAACAGCTTGACCTGCAGGGTGGACATGCGACCGATCTCAATCGGGGCCAGGGCGCCAAAAGTGCCTTTGAGGCCGCCGTCAACCGCCGTTTTCGAAGGGACGACCTTTGTGTTCCACGTGGGCTTGGGGCCTTTAACCGCAACCTTTGCGATAAGCACTCGCGAGCCCTTGCCGGTGGGAGCAACGTCGCCATAGATCCAATACTCGCCGCCGGCCGGGAAGGCCATACGGTGGGTCCAAGTTCCATTTGCGCTCATGACAGGATGCTCGTGGCGGAACCAGTTCAGGTCTTTACTTGCGATCAGTAGGTGAAACCGCATTTCATGGGCAATATCGAAGGAGGTTTGCGGCTTGCCCGCTTTCGTATCGATGACATGCATCTTCAGATCGATCGGCTTTCCTGCGATCGCGTTTTTAGGCCAATCGACCACGCGCAAAACGTAGGGTGGCTTGGCGGCCGTCTTGGCCGGGCGCTCGTCTTTAACGTCGACGTTGAAGGCGATCTTGTGTTTGCCGTCTCCCGGGATCGTTAGATCTAGGTCGATGCGGTAACCGCCGCCGTGAGGGAAGTAGAGGACGATTCCGTAGTCGCCCGGGACGCCTTCACGGTGGACTTCGGGCTTGGCTTCGGGCATGCCGGCCATGCTCGGCATCGTGACGGTAGCCGTCGCTTCGATGGCGCCGACACCCTTGAAGCCGGCCTCGACAGGGTCTTTCTTTGTCGTGTCGACGACGCGAAACTCGACGTCGGTTTCCTCTTGGGCGAAGAGACCGCCTTCGGGGATTCTAAGGACGGCTTCGTATTTGCCGAATTTGACTTTTGGGTTTTCCGCGGGCAGGCTCGACGGAGCGAGTGCCATCGCCGCGAAAGCGATGAGTGATGTGAACATTGATTAGATTTCCTGTGTGATTCAACTTGCGAAACGACGAAGTGGCCTCGAAGAGAGGCGTGTCACGCAAGGAATACAGGGGGGGCGCGACCCAAGTTCGATCGAACTGGGCCAAGCGGTGGCGGCCCCGAATCGGAGCCAAAGATGCCAGGTTGGTCGAAGGAAACGGCCTCGCCTGAGGTTGTGACCGCGAGATCCGGCAAGGCGATCGAGATCTCCGTTGCGACGGTGCGGAGGGCTTTCGCGATCGAAGCATCCGGCAACGGCTGCGGCGGGGCCGGAGCGATGGAACACTTACAAGCCTTCGAATCTTCGAGAGAGCGATACGTGTCGCCCATTTTGCTCGCGCAGCACGTTTTCTTTTCCGGCTCAGGCTTGCTCGTTTTGGGCTGGCAGCAGGCCATTTTGCAATGATGCCCATGGAACAGGGATGCGACCGCCGCAACGGGCATGGCGCTCAAGAAGAGAGCCATCAAAGCGATCATATGGAGCCATATTCGCCTTGTTCGCATGTTCATTTATTATAAACGGCGCGAAGGGTCCGAGTGTTCCTATCCGGGCCTGAATGGTGAATGGTGAATGGTCGAACCTCAGAAGAATGTTTCTGTGTGTCCATGCCGGACACGCCATGAAGGTCACTCCCGGTTCGCCTATTCACCATTCATCGAGGCTCTTGCAAAAGTCGGGCCCGCGTGGTGTAAAACGCCTCGATCCCTTTCGAGGATCCTCATTTTCAGGTTCCCCGTCCGTCGATTTACGATTTACAATTTACGATTTACCGCGCATTCAGACGACTTTTGCAGTTGCCTCTACCATTTACCATTCACCACTCACCATTCACGCGACCGCACGGGACACTAAAGTGCCCCGCTCCCTCGAGGGCAGAGGGAAGACGGGGCCTGGGAGGGAGGATGATAAGACTCTCTCGATTCCGTTAATAGGTTCTACGTCTAGCGGTCGAAGTTTGTGACAACGCTGCCGTTCACGCGAAGGTCGCGGGTGAGAGGGGCGAACACCTGAACTGGAACGTAGACCACTCCGCCACGGTCTTCGGGTTCGACCGACATCTGCCCGCGCTTTCCGTTTAGACGGTACTCGCGACTGCCGAGTTCGAGCCGCAGAGTATCGTCGCGAGAATCGATGTAGATGCGCTGATCCCGTCGGTCGGCTTCGAGCCCAAGGCGGCCCGCCATCTGGTCGAGGGGCACCATCAGCGTGTTTCCGCTGTAGTAAGGCTGTGCACCGCGCTCAAAAATGACTTGCCGTCCATTGGCTTCGATAACGGCATCGCGTCGATCACGATCTCGGTCATCCCGGTCGTCCCGATCTCGGTCGCGATCACGGTCTCGATCACGGTCTCGATCTTGATCCCTGTCTCGGTCGCGGTCGCGTCCCCAATCTTGGTCGCGATCACCGAACCCGTTGTCATCAACTCGAACGTCATCAAGCAGAAGAACGCCGATCTTCGTGCCCTTGCTCATGACGACATCTTTGGAAACGCGAGAGGCTTCGCCGACGAGGATGCCGGCGAGAACGCCTGCGAAAAGGCCCTCGCCCGGCTTCTTCAGAATCGATCCGATGATCAGTCCACCGATCGCACCGCCGAGCACGGTGTGCTCCGGTTTCGGCCCTCTCTTTTGGTCGAGAACGATGCGGCCGTCCTGCTCTCGGAACCCTTTCTGGTTGAGAGCGACGGGTACCGCGTTGATGCGGGTTCTGTCGCCATTCGGCAGCACGAGCATATCGAACTGTACTTCGGCGAATCCGGGACGGTCACGGCGCTCGGGCTCGATGCGCGTGACGGTTCCGAGGACACGGGTCTTGTTCGGCAATTCCCGGTCGCGCTGAAGGGTGACTTCGAAGCGATCGCCTTCGCGGGTTCGCTTGAGATTAATCTCGGTATCGACCACGCCTTGGAGGATGGTGTCGCGCCGGATTACGAATTCAGAAGCGGAGGCGCTTCCAACAAGCGCGGCTCCGGCCAAGAGCATTGAAAAAGCCTTCATGTACCGTTATACGCGGCGCAATCAGGTTCGTTTCGCCCATCGCGGGTCCAGAAAAACCGGGACCGTGCTGGCTGGTCCAACCGATCTTCTCGTGTGTTGTGCCTTTATTCGTGGTTCCTCTGAACCCCCGAAACTGAAACCGGCCCCTTGCGGGGCCGGATCACGCGTTCTATCCGCCTCCACCCAATTTGGGATCGGGCTTGAACCTCGGATCGTCAGGATCGGGCGGTTCGAGTCGATACGATCCGCCCTCCTGAACTTGCGAAGGATCACTGACGACCTTAGCCTGGGCGCTCTTGACGTTATCGCCTTTGCCCATATCGGTTGCCGTGCCCTTCACTTCCGTGTTAGTGGCGTTGCTGTCACTTTCGGTCTTGCATCCCACAAGAAGGCAGACCCCAAGGGTTCCGATGATGAGGGACGCTAGTCGATTTGTACGCATGGGTCCGCAATATTCATCTTCAGGCCAGCGTCGTTCTTGTCAAGCCACCACATGCCCGTGAAGAAAGAAGTGTCCGTACACGTATAGGGCGCCGAGGGGTTACCCATGATCGCTTTGGTTCGATACTTCTTCGCATGACCGTCCATAAAGCCGACGACGGTGCCCTTGAGGTGTCGGTCGGAGATGCTGAGTCCAGTGGTATTTAACGCGCTGTTCTGAGCGAGATAGCCGCGATAGCCGAGAGCCGTGTCGCCGCCAACCGAGTTCATCATCATGACCGTCTTGACAGGCGATCGAATCTGGCTCTCGTTGGGCAGAATCATGTCAAACGGATTGGCGACCAGATACCAGCCACCGATCGTCGCGTTCTGGCCCAGAGTTGGGGTGCCCCGATCTGGCCAGTTCTCGGCATACTTCGTACCTTGGGCGGCGGGATCAAGGAAGATATCCTTGTTTTTGGTGTACGGGAGAATGTAACCCGTCCAGATCATGTTGTTCTCGTTGAACGGAGCCACGGGACCGCTCCAGGGCGGGGCGTTGTAACGTCCGCGAAGGACGCCGTCATAGTCGGCCATGTACATAAGGTGGGCCGCCATCTGCTGCTTCACATTGCTGAGGCAGCTCGTCGCTTTTGCCTGGGCCTTCGCCTGTGCGAACACAGGGAAAAGGATCGCCGCGAGAATCGCGATGATCGCAATA
>JBKJIP010000428.1:0-2760 GCA_046598515.1 Fimbriimonadaceae bacterium
GATCCAGCCCACGCGGGGCACAGATGGTGCCTGTCGCATTAAGAGGGCGGCGGCTGTATTGTGCCGCCGTGGCCCAGCTCTCAAGTTCAACCACAACTTGCCCGCGGGGCACGATCCATCCCCGCGCTCCATGAAAGTTCAAGAAGTTAAAACACAATGCAACAGCCTCGATGCATCCCGCGCTCCATGAAAGTCTTTTGAATCTACAGACTGAAACGGCCACTGTGCGTCCCCCGCGATCCTGCAAATTTATGAGGGTGCTTCCGGTTTCGGGGCGTAGAAACACAGGACGTGACTTACGCAAAGTTGGCGCCTGAGCGGCGTATGCTAGCGACATGATTGTCGCCCTTGTGCTTGCGGGATTGTTGCTGCTGTACTTGGGCATTCTTCTGCTCGTTCTGCGGTTCACGCTCTTTCCCATGCGAACACCGATCTTCTTCTCGCCGGGGATCATGGGGATGAAGCAGACGGACATCACCTTCAAGACCTTTGACGGGCTCACGATATCCGGCTGGTGGCTCGACGGCGAAGATCGCAATTCCACGAAAGTCGCCATCCTGCTTCACGGCTATATGATGAATCGGAGTGAACTGGCACCTCTCGCCGTTCCCTTGGGCAAGGCCGGTTATGACTGTCTGGTTATCGATTTTCCGGGTCACGGTCGGAGTCAGCGGCGAAAGACGGGGATTGGTTACACGGAGCAGGGCGATGTGCGCGCCGCCATCGACCACGTCTTGGCCAAGAAGCCGGATGCGGGGATCGTTCTCATCGGGAGCAGCATGGGTGCGGTGGCGGCGGCATTCGCTGCGCCGGGGGCACCTCCGCAGCTCAAGGCCCTGGTTTTAGATGGGGCTTACGCCCGGATGTCCGACGCGATAACCGGCTTTTTGGAGTTCATCGCCGGGAAGCCAGCGCGGCAATTCTTGAGTCCGTTAAAGTATATCGGGCGGCCATTCATGGGGCTCAATCCGTTTCAGATCCGGGTTCCAGATGCGCTAGCGAAGTTGGACATCCCCGTTTTGCTTCTGCACGGCGACTCCGATGTGCTCGCTCCTCGGTCGGATGCAGAAGCAAATTTGGCGGCTTTGGGGGAGCATGGACAGCTTGCTTGGCTTCCAGAGAGTAATCATGCGGAGGGTCGCTGGATTCACCCTGAGCAGTATCACCGGGAACTTTTCGCGTTTCTGAATTCAGTGTTTGAAGAATGCTCACCTAAAAAAGAACACTAAAAGCCCCGACAATTAGCCAGGGTGTTTGATTGATCAAACCAGGTTTGATAAACGAGGTGAGTCTCCTCGCGTTCTTGGAGCACTCGCCGCTTTCGGTCGGCGTGATGGAGCTCTTGGAGGACGATGTGCGCTGGCATGCTTTAAGCCGCGCAGGTGCCCTCATGCTGGATCATGAGCTCGAAGAGATCATTGGGCGTACAAGCCGTGAGATCGGGCTCCCGGAAGACATTCGCAAAACGTTCGTCGAGCAACTGAGACACTGCCGAGCCATCTCGGAACCGGTCTCCTTTGAATACCTCCGCCGCGCAAATGGTCAAGAGCATTGGCGACACATGCAGGTCAATCCGCATCCCGATCAGCCGAACCATTTTTCCTTCTGCGTGGAAGACATGACCTCCTTCCAGCGCACGATTCGCGTTCATCAGCAGAAGCTGAACTCCACGGTCGCCAACATGCCTGGCATTGTCTATCGGGCCTTCTGCGACCGTAACTGGGCTCTCGACTTTATCAGCGAATCGACTTACGAGATGTTCGGCTACCGGCCCGAGGACTTCATCGAACGCACAATTCGGTTCGTCGATATCGTCTTTCCGGACGACTATCCGAACCTGTTGAATACCTGTGAGATGGCCTTCCAGAATCGGACCTCCTACAACGTCGAGTACCGCGCACGCCACCGGGACGGCCGAATTCTATGGTGCCAAGAACGGGGTCGCGTAACTTATGACGAGTTCGAAGAGAGCCACGTTGTGGATGGCGCTATCTTCGACATAACAGATCGAAAGCATGCCGAGCAGGCTCTCGAGCACAGCATTCAGGAATTGATCGTCGCCCGCGAAGCCGCCCTCGAAGCATCTCAGCTCAAGTCGGAATTCTTGGCGAACATGAGCCACGAGATTCGGACGCCGATGAACGGCGTCATGGGTATGACCGAGCTACTTCTCGACACCAACTTGGACGAAGAGCAGCAGGATTACGCGGAGACCATACTGCGGTCGGCGGAATCGCTCCTTTCGATCATCAACGAAGTTCTGGACTTCTCCAAAATCGAAGCGGGCAAGATGTCGATCGAGGAGATCGAATTCGATCTTCGGCAGCTAATGGAAGACACCGCGGAGATTTTTGCCAAGCAAGCTCAGGGCAAGAGGGTCGAGCTGCTTGCGGACATTCCCGATGAGGTTGTCACCAGCCGGATTGGCGACCCGGGCCGAATCCGTCAGATCCTCACGAATTTGATTGGGAATGCGGTCAAGTTCACGAATGATGGAGAAATAGAAATATCCGTTCGGCCGATTTCCGCGGAGTGGGTACGCCTTGCCGTCCGCGATACCGGAATCGGCATCGGCGAGCAAATGCACGAGGCAATTTTTGAGTGCTTTACTCAGGCCGATGGGTCGACGACACGCATTTTTGGCGGCACCGGCCTCGGTTTGGCTATCGTGAAGCGCCTCGCGGAACTGATGGGAGGGCGGGTTGGGCTATCCAGCCGCATTGGGGAGGGGAGCACGTTTTGGATCGATCTGCCGCTCAA
>JBKJIP010000465.1:0-7373 GCA_046598515.1 Fimbriimonadaceae bacterium
GTAGGTGATGTTGATTCGGGCTTGAATCTGCCCGGCCGCATCGATATACAGCGCGGGGTCGAGGCCGTTCATCTGGAACACCTGATCGGTATTCGCCAGGCTGCCGACCAACACGGAATCGTACTGATTCGTCGTCAGATTCTTCAGCAGCGCTGTCACCTGGCCAGAACCCTTGCCTTCGATGGCGAGATCGAAGCTGATAGCGGGGGAAAAGGTCGTCTCGAACATCATGTCGACGGTTCCGCCGGTTCGCGTCGCCCGGCCGATGACCGTGTACTGGTTGTCGGATTTTCGGGCTTCGGGAATGCCGCCACTTTCGATGACACCGGCACCGCCGGTCAAAGTTAGGATCGGCGCGCCGAGTCCGATCGCCTCGGACGGATCGAGCACGAAGAGTCCTCGCTGCATGTCGGAGAGAATCACATTGCCACTGTTGAAGAGCGAATAAACGCCCCAGTTGCCCTTGTATTCAAGATCGTCGGTGCCGGACGGGAAAGTGTCGAAGTAGCCCACCTCAGTCATCGACAGGGGGTTGCTCGCGTTATAGATGCGAAGACCGGCTTTGTACGCCGACAGGTAGAGAAAACCGTCGCGCAGATGGGAGTTGTGATCGATCGTGTCGATGCCACTCTCGAAAGCTCCGATCTTGGTGGGCAGGGCCAGGTTTGTTACGTCGAGTACGACTGTCGTGCAAGAACCAGTGATATTCTTTGTCTCATCGAACTCGTCGTTGATCAAAACTTTGGTTAGATCCGGGGTCAAGGCACCGCTGTGGCAATAGGTATTGTTCCCCGCGCCAGGGTAGATCGGCGTGTTACCGAGCGTCACTGGTGTCGCTGGGTTCGTGATATCCACGATGTACATGCCGCTCGTGCCACAGAAAAGAAAGGCGATCTGCTTCCCGTTCGGATAATTCTTGATCAGGCTGTCGTGAACATACTTGGTCTGCCAGCGGCCGAGTTCGACGAGAGCGGTCGGATTCGCGGCGTCGAAAATGACAAAACCGCGGTTGGAGCCGTTGGCGAAAATTCGTTTCGTCGTGGGGTCCGCTTGAATCGTGTGAACGTTGCTGAGTGGCTTGGCCGTCCCGCCATCGTAAATGGCGTCGAGCGTCACATTGCCGGCGTCGGCGTTGTTCAGGTTTATGATCTGAATACCGATTGCGCCACCGCTGTCGGAGACCGCATAGCAGTAGCCGTCCATCGTGACATTCTCATGCCAGCTCGAGTTTGGACCGGGAATGTGCTTGACCACGAGCGGGGCAACGGGATTGGTGACATCGACGACGGCATTGCCGTTTTGAAGGCCCATGATCGCGTACTCGCGACCGGCAGGCGAGGTCCAACCGTAGATGGCGCTTCCCGCGGTTGGGGAGCCGGAAAACTGGTTCAGTGCGATTCGGCTCAACAACCGAATCCCTTGACGCTGATACTGGGCCGGGGCCATTACGGCAAGACCGGCAAGAAGCGACAATACGAGAACACGCTTCATCTATTCCTCCTTTTGCAAAAGCAGACGCGCCGCGATATTACCGCAGAGCCTATAAACTTCTAAGACGGTTTATCGAACAGGTTTTGTCATTTCGTCAGTGACGATTTTTCACAACATGTCTGCTCCCGATGACAATCCGGGACCGTCTCCACTTCAGATGTTCTGGCTTGCACCGGTGATTGCGACGGAATGGACGCTTGTGGCGGGCGGCGATTTGATGCTGAATCAGGTGAATCCGTCGGCCAAGGTTTTCGCGAGCATCGCTCCGGTCGTCTCCGCCGCGGATATCGCGTACGCCAACCTGGAAATTCCGCTAACGGATAAAACGACGGCCACTTCGCGCAAGACCGCGGCGGAAGTCAGAGCTCGAACTCAATACATCCTGAAAGCCAGTCCGAAACATGGAGCCCACCTCGACAAAGCCGGCTTCGATGTCTTCAGTCTCGGGAACAATCACGCACTGGACTACCGCGAAGCGGGTCTCAAACAGCAGTTGGGGATCCTGCAGGATCTCGAGATCGACTACTGTGGGGCAGGAAGGAACTGGACTGAAGCCCGTCGCACTGCAGTCTTAGAGGCGGGCGGGCTGAAGATCGGGTTCATCAGCTTTCTCTCCTTCAATAACCCCAGTTCGATGCGCAAGTGTACGAGCGCCACCGCCACCGCGGCGGGGGTCGCTTCATTGACGATTACGGGCGTCTCCGATGAGAAGGCGGAGCCGATGATCCGTTCAATCGTCGCCAAGGCCAAGAAGGAGTGCGATTTGCTGGTGGTATGTCTTCACTGGGGAATTGAGAAGCAGACTCTTCCCGCCGCGAATCAGGTGCGCCTCGGACGAATGTTTATCGATCAGGGAGCTGACATGGTTCTAGGTGCCCATCCCCACGTCTTGCAGCCCGGCGAACTGTATCGCGGCAAGCCGATCGTGTACTCGCTCGGGAATCTAGTTTCCCCACGGCCGGCGTCTACGGCGCTGTATCGGTTCAACTTCGAAGGTGAGACGTTAAAGAGCGTCGACTACTTCCCCGCTTCGATCGGGGGCGGCCGTGTGACACTCAAGTCCGCGACGCCTTCCCTTCCGGCGACCGCGGTGAACGCGGAGAAGGCACTTCTGCGGCGCTATCCGAGCAAGAACAGCGAGCGGCTGATCTCGCGAGATTAGCAGAAGGGCTCCTCCGAAAAGCCGGGGTACGCTGCCACCCCCGGCTTACAGGGAGTTGCCGGTTGTACGTTGCCACCTCCGGCCTGCATGAATGTTGGTACGGTTTGAATCTGATTGGGACCTTTCCAGCGTCTTACTTGGGTAAAATATTTGCTCCGAACAAGTCACGGCCAAGTGCTCCTTTACTAGGCATGGAAGCGTGCAGACCACTTGGGGGTTGTTTGCATAACTATGAACTTTATTGAGCTCACGAAGCGCCGTGGCATTTGGGTGGCGCTTTTAACCTTGCTCATTCTGGCGGTTCCCAGCTTGGCGCTGGCTGCCGGTAGTGAGGCGAAGGTCGTCCTGAGTTTTACCAACTCGGACATGTATTTCCTTTATGCGTCGCTCGTCCTGAGCTTCATCGCAATCGCGGTTGGCTTTATGCTCCGCTCGCACGTTCTCAAAATGAGTCCGGGCGACGAGAAGATGCAGGAAGTCGGCGGCGCCATTCACCAGGGCGCGATGGCCTACTTGAAGCGCCAGTTTGGAACCATGATCTGGTTCGTTCTGGCAATCGCGGGCATTCTCGCCTTCATCTATACGAATACGTATAGCAGCGCCACGCTGGGCATCCTCACCGCGCTTTCCTTCATCGCCGGCGTGTTCGCTTCGTACATCGCGGGCTATGTCGGTATGGACATGGCGGTCAAGGGCAATATGCGCACCGCGCATGCCGCGCTCGAAGGCCTGGGTAAGGCTCTCGTCGTCGCATTCCGCTCGGGCGCTGTGGCCGGCATGATCACGGTTGGCGTCGGCCTTTTGGGCGCGACGCTCATCTTCATCTTTGCGAAAGAAAACGCGATGAAGATGCTGATCGGCTTTGGCTTCGGTGGATCTCTCGCCGCGCTCTTTATGCGCGTCGGAGGCGGTATCTTCACGAAGGCCGCGGACGTCGGTGCGGACCTCGTCGGTAAGGTCGAGGCCGGTATTCCGGAGGACGATCCCCGCAACCCCGCCACCATCGCGGACAACGTCGGCGACAACGTCGGCGACTGCGCCGGTATGGCCGCGGACGTTTTCGAGTCCTACGAAGTCACCCTCGTGGCCGCCATCGTTCTTGGCGCCGCGACGGCTTCGATCTTCGACCAGAGCACCTGGATGAAGCTCATCCTCTTCGCTTTGATGGCTCGCGGTGTTGGCATCGTCGCTTCGATCTTCGGCATCTTCAGCGTTACCGGCAAGATCAGCGAGGATTCCGATCCTCTCAAGCCGGTTCGAAAGGGCTTCTGGATCTCGGCTGCCATCGCCGCCGCCGGAACCGCGGTTCTCGCCGCGATGATGATGGACGGCATCAAGACGAGCCGCTTCATCGGCATCGCCGAACTGAGCCGCGACAAGTTCCGCACCGTCCAGAAGATTCGCCACGACTACGCCGTCGAGAACAAAATCAAGGACAGCAAGGTCACGTACGAGCAGATTAAGGAATTCAAGGCCTGGAAAGACCTTGCCATTCCTTCTGAGCAAAACGCACAAGAGACCTTCCGGCTCGCCGGCAATGCTTCTCCCGAGCAGCTTTCTCAGATTCCCAATACGATGGGTTACACGGTCGTCGACCTGAACAGCCCGGACGTTGCCGGCCTGTCGGCCATGAAGCAATCGTTCGAGCCGAACAAGCCGACGAGCTATCTTTCGCTCAAGGAACTCGTCGAGAAGACTCGTTTGTATAAGGCCACTCGCACGAATCCCGATCCCAACGCTACCAATAAGGAAGAATCCTTCTACATTGGCAGCACCAGCCGCGAATCGCTCGAGAAGGATCTCGGCCCGAGCGGCGCCAAGATCGATGCAGCGGAAGGCGTTCCCGTCACCCTGTACATTAAGGGTGAGCGATTCGCCGTCGGCCTCCCACTTGGGACGGACGACATTCTTTATCGGGCTCAGCCATTCGACCACCAGGTCGTGGCCGTGCCGCTTGCCGACCTGAAGACTCAGGAAGAGCAGCGCAAGGCCAAGAGCGACAGCCTGCAGGCCCTCGTGGCCAAGCAAGCCGGCCTCAAGGGTGCGGAACTGACCAAGAACCAGGAAGCGATCAACAAGATCAACCTGGAACTTTCTCAGATCAAGTCGCCGGAGCCCGTTCAGCTCGACACCGGAAAGCTCGACTCCCAAGGCGTGTCGTGGATGCAGTTCTTCTTCTGCATCTTCTTCGGAATCGTCATGGCGTTCCTTATCGAAATCCTGACCGACTACTATGTTTCGACGCACAAGAAACCGGTCCAGGAAATCGCGGGCGTCTCTTCGGCGGGTCCGGCTCCCATGATCATCGCGGGTTTCGCGCTCGCTCTGGAGTCCAGCGTGTTCTCGGTCTTTGCGATCGTGCTCTCGCTCATTGTTCCATTGATCATCTTCCCGGTCGCCGTTTACGGCAGCTACATCCTCGGCTTCTACGGCATCGCGCTCGTCGGCCTTGGACTTCTGACGACTACAGGCTACATCCTGGCGATGGATACCTTCGGTCCGATCTCCGATAACGCTCAAGGCGTGTTCGAGATGTCGGGTGCGGGTCACAAGTCGCCCAAGGGCAGCCGCGCCGTCCAGCGCCTCGATGCCGCTGGCAACACGACCAAGGCTCTCACCAAGGGCTTTGCGATCGCCACCGCCGTCGTCGCCGCTGTCGCCCTGTTCCACTCCTTCGTAGAGGACGCCCAGTTGACGGCGGCCGGTATGCGCCTTGAGATTCCGGAGATCTTCCTCGGACTTCTCATTGGTGGCGCCGCTCCGTATCTCTTCTCCGCGTTCTCGATCAACGCCGTCGGTCGAGCCGCGTTCGAACTCATCAACGAAGTTCGTCGCCAGTTCGCCGCGGATCCGGGCATCATGTTGGGCACGAGCAAGCCGGACTATGCTCGTTGTGTGGCCATCGTTACGGCGGCCGCTCAGAAGGAACTCCTCGGCCCGGGCATCCTCGCGATCGCTCTGCCGGTCGCGGTTGGCTTCGGCTTCAGCATCGGCCACGAGCCGATCGGCGAATACAATCTTGTCGGCGCGCAAGCGCTCGGCGGATTCCTCGCCGGCGCGATCCTCTCCGGTCAGTTGATGGCCGTTCTGCTCGCGAATGCGGGCGGTATGTGGGATAACGCCAAGAAGCTCATCGAGGACGGCATGTACGGCGGCAAGGGCAGCGAAGCCCATAAGGCGGGCATCGTCTGCGACACCGTCGGCGATCCGTTCAAGGATACAGCCGGCCCCGCGCTGAACCCGCTGATCAAGGTCATGAACCTTGTCGCGCTCCTCCTGGCGCCGATCATCATCATCCCGCACTCCCCGGCCATTCAGATTGGCGTCACCGTCACCTGTGTGTTGGCGTTGGTATTCTCGATCTGGTGGTCCAAGCGCGGTTCGATGGCGAGCGGACTCAGCCAGGCTGTCGCCACGCCCGGCATGGCAACGGTCCCGGTCACTCAAGCGGTTGCTCCGCGCAAGTCCGATTCGGGCAAGCGCATTACGGTCGACGATGAGCCGGCCGCGATGGAAGCAACTCCCGAAGACGAAACCAAGTAACGGTCTCGTCTTCAGCCCCCGCCCGGTTAGGGCGGGGGCTTTTTTGTTAAACTCTGGGGCGATGAAGATCGCACTGATCGGTTACGGAAAGATGGGAAAGACGATTGAGGGCCTGGCTCCTCAGCACAACGGTGAGATCGTCGCCCGGATCGATCAAGGGCAGGCTTTTGAGCTGAACGGGGCGGACGTGGCGATCGAATTCACGCACCCCGAGAGTGCCTTCGATAACATCGCCGCATGTTGCGAGTTGGGGATTCCGGTGGTCGTGGGCACGACGGGTTGGTTCTCTCTCCTCGAGGAGGCCATGGCCCTGCCGGTAACCATGGTGTACGGGGCTAACTTCTCGATCGGGGTCAACCTCTTTGCGCGCATCGTGCGCGAAGCGGCGCGTCAGTTTGCCACCCGGCCCGAATATGAGGCATGGGCCTATGAAATGCACCACAGCGCCAAGGTGGACGCTCCCTCGGGCACTTTGCTTAAGCTGGTGGACGATATGAGGGCCGGGGGCTACGGATCGAAGATCGATGTTGCCTCGAACCGGGCGGGGCGGGTTCCCGGGACTCACGAGATCGGGTTTGATTCGGCAGCGGATACGGTGACCTTGCGTCACGTGGCGCGGAGCCGCGACGGGTTTGCCCACGGTGCCCTCCACGCGGCCAAGTGGATCATCGGCAAGCAGGGTGTGTTCGAGTTTGGAGAGACACTCTAAGCCTCGACGCGGTCGAAATCCTCTTTGAACTCGGGATGCTTCTGGCATAGCGACAGGAAGTCGCATTGGCGGCAGATGGGCTTGAAGCGGGGCTCCATCTCGTACCACTCGTGGTTCACGATGCGATTGCCGATCTCTTGGAGCTCGAAATCGAAGTCGTGGCGCTCTTGGTCGTCTAGCTCGCTCACGCCGGAGGCGTTCGTTTGGAGGGCAACGAGGCGGGCCCGGACGGCCGTCTCTTCGGGATAGTTGTGGCGGGCGAGGAGTTGATAGATCGACATCGCAATGTCGCGGCGGACCTCTTCGTCGCTTACGGCAGAGCGCCGGGTCTTATAATCGATGATCTCCATGGCTCCGTCGTCGGCGCGGCTGAGCCGGTCGATGCGGCCGACGAGCGTGAATTGCTCGTAGGGCTTCTTCAGGAGTTTTTCCACGGCGATCGTCTTGCCAAACTTGGGGACTTGGCGT
>JBKJIP010000380.1:0-8264 GCA_046598515.1 Fimbriimonadaceae bacterium
GTGAGTTTCATTTGACTTTCCTGGCCATATCGGGCCAGGTTCATCATCCTTCCGTTCGATCAGAAGCAGTGTGATGTGAGTCACATTTTCGAATTTCTGCGATCGAGAGAGGTTGCCCCCTCCCGCCTCGGGTGGGGGGGCCGCTCAGGTCAAAGCTAGGTTCTATGCGCTGCGCGGCACGTTGCATCCACGCACTCCCTTGGTTTTGGGAAAGAGGGAGAGCTTCATCCGCCCCTGTAGGGGAGGACCTGTGACCGTATGGAACTGAGGAGGGGTGAGACGGCTTTGGAGTTACAGCCTGGGTATCACCCCACCCCTGTTCGCTTGAGGCTCACAGCCTTCCCCTACGAGGGGAGGGAGAGCTCACGCAATCCTTTGGCGCTAGTGCCGGTCAATCCATTCAGCAACCGCATGACTGTCCCTGAGGCACGAGCATCTTCGGCCCACATTGGGGTTGCGGGAGATACTCATTTAGCCACCAAGTTCACACTTCCTTCAAATACTCCGAAACCTGCTCCGCTAGCCGCTTCGTCATCGTAGGCACGGCCGCAATCTCTTCGACCGTAGCTCTTCGGATTCCCTCGATCGACCCGAAATTCCTCAACAATAACCGCTTCCGCCGAGGACCCACGCCCGGTATCTCTTCCAGAGCGGAGCCAACGAAACGCTTGTCGCGAACTTTCCGGTGGTAGGTTAGGGCAAATCGGTGGGCTTCATCCCGGAGTCGACGTAGCAAAAGCAAACCCGGGGACTGCAATGGGAGCTCGACCACTCGGTGGACATAACGGTCTTCGCTATTGCTATACCGATAATCGGCTTGCTCCGAGGGCACCTCGGGGAGGTTGCCGACGAGGGTCGGGACAAAAATGAGCTCCATCTTCTTCGCCAGGCCCACCATTGGCACGGTCAAACCCAGATCATCCCGAGCCTTCAATGCTGCTGAGAGCTGGCCCTTGCCGCCGTCGATCATGATCAGATCGGGCAGCTTTGCGAACTTCTCGTCGCCTTCCACGTACGCCTTCAGCCGCCGGGTGAGGACCTCGTGCATCATCGCGAAGTCGTTGGGATCTTCGGGGTGATAGCGAATTTTGAACCGGCGGTATTCGCTCTTGGCGGGCTCGCCGCCTTCGGTGACCACCATCGAACCGACCGGAGCCGTGCCTTGGATGTTCGAGATATCGTAGCCCTCGACCCGCATCGGCAGGGTGGGCAAACCGAGCGCTTCCTGGAGCTCTTCCAGGGCCTGCCCCGCCCATTCCTCCTTCTTGGCGAGGTCGTCGGAGAAGGCCGCTAAAGCTTGCTCCGCGTTCGTCGCCGCCATTTCCAGGAGTTTGAGTTTCTCGCCGCCCTGGGGAACGGTCACCGTGACCGCCTTGCCCTTGCGCTGGCGCAGCCAAGTCTCCACGATGCCCCGCTCCTCGATTTCCACAGGCAACAGGACTTCTCGAGGGACGTCCGGGGCATCGGCGTAGTACTGCTTGACGAACTCGCCCACGGCTTCTGTCGGGGCCGCTTCCTTCGATCCATCGAGAAAGAACTGTCTCTGCCCGATCAGTTTCCCGCCGCGGATATAGAGCATTTGAATGGCCGCGCCGCGCTCGTCTTTGACGACGGCGATCACATCCTGATCCATGCCGTCGCTGTTCAGAACCTTCTGCCGCTGCATCACGTTCTCGATCGCCAGCACTTGATCGCGCAGCTTCGCGGCTTTTTCGAACTCCAGGTTTTCAGAAGCCACCGCCATCCGGTCTTTCAGGCTCGTGACCAGCGCCTCGCCTTTGCCATCGAGGAAGTCCTCGACATCGTCCAGCACCTTGCGGTAGGCGTCCTTGTCGCTCAATCCTGCGCACGGCGCGTGGCATTGGCCGAGGTGATAGTAGAGGCAGGGCCGCTGTTCGACGTGGCCGCTCCAGCTCTTGCCGCAAGGGATCAGGGGAAAGGTTTTGTGCAGGAGGCTCAGGGTGTCGCGAACTGACCAAGCGCTTGTATACGGCCCGAAATACTTCGCGCCATCCTTGCGCACTTTGCGCGTGAAGAGGACCCGGGGAAACTTCTCTTTTGTGATCGCGATGTAGGGATAGCTCTTATCATCGCGGAGCCGCACATTGTAGGGCGGCCGATGCTGCTTAATCAGGTTGCACTCTAGAACGAGGGCTTCTAACTCGGAGTCGACGACGTAAATCTCGACGTCCGCGACTTGGCGCACCATGCGGGCGATCCGGGCATCGTGGCGTGTCGATGCTTGGAAGTAGCTGCGGACCCGATTCTTGAGAACCAGGGCTTTACCCACGTACAGAACCGAGCCATCCGCATGCCGATAGATGTAGCAGCCCGGCTTGGCAGGGAGCTTTCGGAGTTGTTCGGCAAGGTGATCGCTGATCTTCATGGAGCAGGCTTCGAGCCCTGGAGGATACGGTCGATGGCATCCCAGAGCCCGGCGTTTCGCTCTCGAGGGATGATCTCCAAGATCGCACGCGACTGTGTTCGGTATCGCTCGAGCTTAACGCCCTCGCGGGTGACCTCGGCGGCCGAGAGATTGGAAAGCCGGTCCGCAAGCTTGACCATCTGGGCCTCCGGGCCCATCTTCTTTACGTCCGCGAGCAGGAGCTTATTGCGCAGCTCGTAGCGAGCATCCTCGCTCAAATTCTGGGCGACCTTCTCGGTCGGCTCCTCCCGGGTGAGTTCCTTGACAAAGCCGGCGACCCGCGGGCCGAACTTCTCTTCTATCTTCTCGATCGACGCCTCGGTTTCTTCCAGGACGTCGTGCAGAGCGGCCGCGCAAAGGATGTCCTCGTCTAGGACTCGACCCTCGTAAGCCAGTCGGTTGATGACGTCGACCGGATGCGCAATGTAAGGGAGAGGTGGCTCGCCCTCGCGAAATTGGTCTTTGTGGGCTCGCTGGGCGAACTTGATGGCTTTTGCTAGTTTGCGCATTTGGCTTCCAGTTTAATCCGCACCCTTGCCAGGTTTCTCTAAGGAAACCGCGGATTCTGCCGAAGAAAACCTTAGAGATGTTTCTTTCCGTACAGACCGGCATTAATCCGACCCTAACCGAGCAGTTCTTGCTTCGGCAACCCGAAGTGGTCGACGCCTCGGTTTGGTACACCCGAGGTTGCCTGAAGGCGGCCGTAACGCTCCTTGATGGAGCGCGCGTGGAAGCACGGGTCATGCAGGCCAAATGCCGCATGCTCCTGGGTAAGAATCAGGTGCCGACCGAGATCACATTCTGCTACGCGGCGAAGCTCGCGGCGTAGAACGCTCCTCTTCGAGGTGCCAAGTTGGCCCGTTCACCGAGAGCCCTTCTGTGCATTTCTGTGTCTTTCGGTGGTTAAAGAATTTTCCGAACTCGCCGGAAAGCTTGACTGAATCCACCATCGCTCCCCTTGGCTTTGGAGTTCGCTTGGGAGCAATGCCCTAAGCATTGCGAGCACGTTACTCCTGCAATTGCCGCTCTTATGATCGCTGTGTCAACATACACGGCGTGATTGCGATCGTCGATCAGGTTTACGCATCCCATGGGGGAGTGGATTTGCGTTACGACCTGTTTCGCCCGGATTCTCCCGAAACTCTTCCACTTATCATTTGTATCCACGGAGGCGGCTGGATCAGCGGTTGCAAGGAGGATTATCGCGAGCTCGGGCTTGATCTTTGCCGCGCCGGTCTCGCGGCGGCGATTCCGCAATACCGGTTGGCGCCGCTTCACCCCTTTCCCGCCGCTGTCGACGATATCGCGGAGTTCGTGCGCTTCTGCCGCGGCATGGCGGGCGAGTGGAACATCTCGCCTGATCGGATAGGTTCTTTCGGCAATAGCGCGGGTGGACATCTCGCCGCGATGGCCGGCCTCCAAAGTGAGCCGGCGTCAAACGTTAATGCCGTTGTAGATGTCTGCGGGCTGACCGACTTGCGAAATCCGCGGGATACCCATCTCCCAATCTCCTGGTCCTTCATCGAGCAGTTTTTGCCCATGGACTACGCTGGGCATGAGGCGACCTTCGAAGCCGCGAGCCCGATCTGCCGCGTCTTCCCCGGCGCACCGCCCTTCCTCGTCATTCACGGGGAGGAGGACGACATCGTTCCTGTCAGCCAAAGCGATGCCTTCGTCGGCACCCTGAAAGAAAAAGGGGTACCGGTGGAATACCACCGATACCCAGGAGAAGACCACGGCTTCTCGAACGGTTCGTGGCCCCTCATCGAGGCCACCGCCGTGCGATTCTTGAAAGATCGCTTAATAGGTGTTGATAATGCGGACGTCGTGTAAGAAAGCGAACTGAGGCTCGACCGTCTCGCGAAGATCGTTCGGATTGTATTGAATCGGGGAGATACCGATGTCGCTCCATTGGTTTGGCATCATCAGGAGAACAACCGGCCCCAGAAGGAAGGCGATAAGGGTTAGCGCCACAATGGCGAAGGGACCCGAAGAAGTCATCAGCAAGGCCATGACGGCGGGAATGGTGAAGAATCCGGCCGCGGCCCAGTACGGCTTGTAGCCCTTGTATCGGGCCAAATGAGCGCCACCCCAGATTCCGAGACTGCAGGCGACGGCGCCCAAAGCGAGGGCGATCACCTCGAAAGTCCCCGCCGTAGTGAGAGAGACCTGCTTGGAAGCGAACGCGGAGATCACGCTAACCGCGATCCAAAGCCCCCCTGCCCAGCTCAGCTTCGACACCAACGAAGTACGGAGCTTGGCACGCGCCGCCTTGGCAGAAGGCATCCGGTCGCCATCGATGAGGAGCGGGCTGGATTCTATGCTCCAGTTATTGAACCGCGGGTCCCAACGATCCGGAAAAAGAAAAAGAACAAAGAGGCCGAACGGACCCAAAGGCAGCGGAGCGCAGAGCATGCCCCACCAAGCCGAGTAGCCCTTGCTCTTGGCATAGTCGCCGCATCCCCAAAGCCAGACGGTGCCGGCAATGGCATACCAAGCGAGCATGGTCGTGCTGCGGAAGACCCCAAGTTCACCGAGCGCCGAATCGACCATGGGGATCGCCGGGAGCATGAGCATGAGAGTGGCGATCAAGGCCTTGAAGAATGTCCAGCGCCGCAGATAGGCACGGACTTCATTCGGCTTCCAGTAGAGCATGTCTCCTCTGGGCGCAAGGTTCGGGCCAAAGGTCGGTTTCCCTTGTAACGTTTTTATAACGGTAGACCCGGCCGCGAATAGCTTCACGAAAGACGGCGACCCTAATAATCACGCCGTAAGTCGGAGAGCCCCTTATCCGGCAGCTCTCCGAGCGGAGCTGCCGGATCAGTTATCAATCTCGGTGCGCAACCAAGCATATACCGATGCCGTACCTATCTTGAGTCTGCGCGCTCGCAGCAAGTAGGAACGCACCCGATATGTTTCCAACCAATTCCACCGGTATGAGCTTTGCCTGCGTTGCCAAATGGATATTGATCCTGTTCAGTGGCGTGAGTTTGTGGATCGGGGCTTCATCGATCGTGAACAAAACGGCGAGCCCAGATCGGTACACGGTCTTGAGGGGCAGCGAGGCCGTCACCTATGGTCTGGGAATGTGTGGCTGGGCACTCGGCTTTGCCGTAGCGGCACTTGCCGTCTGGTTCTTCTGGCAACGGAACGAGGACTGAAAGTGGGCGAGGCGACAACTTGAAGAAACGAATCCCTCGCTGGGTCCTCATCGTGGCTAGCGCCGTTTTGGGGCTTACGGTTATTGGACTCACGTTCGCCGCCGTAGTTGTTCGCGAGGAAGGACTGGAGGGCCTATTCGACCGGAAGCGAAAAGCAGTGGAGCGCGTAGCGCCCGAAACCCTTCCCGTTCTGGACAAGGTAGAGGAGACGGTTTTGCCGCAAAGGAGGAAGTGAGATGCGAATCGGCAAATGTGCGCGCTCCTGGGGCGGGCCATGAAACCCCGCCCCCGGTTGGTTGGATTACGCGGCGTCTAGGGCTCGGCTAAGATCGCGGAGGAGGTCATCGATGTTCTCGATGCCTACCGACAAGCGAATGAAGTCGGCGGTTACACCCGCGGCCGCTTGCTCCTCTTCCGAAAGTTGCTGGTGCGTCGTCGTCGCCGGGTGAATCACCAGTGACTTAGCATCGCCTACATTAGCCAAGAGCGAGAATAACTCCAGTTTGTCGATGAACTTCAGCGCCGCCTCTGTACCGCCCTTGATGCCGAACCCGATAATCGCCCCGTAGAGCCCGCGCGTGAAGTATTTCTTCGCGCGATCGTGGTCGGCATGCCCGGGCAAGCCGGGGAAGTTGACCCACGACACCTTCGGATGAGCAAGTAGGAACTCCGCGACGCGCTGGGCGTTCGTCGAATGCCGTTCCATACGCAACGGGAGCGTTTCGACGCCTTGTAGAAACAGAAATGAGTTAAATGGCGAGAGGCAGGCCCCTTGATCGCGTAGCGCAACCACTCGTGCCTTGATTCCGAACGCCACATTCCCCAGGCCCGGAAAGTTACCGAAAACCTCCCAGAACTTGAGCCCGTGATAGCTGGGATCGGCCTCAGTCATGCTAGGATGTCGACCTTGACTCCAGTCAAAATTGCCACCGTCGACGATCATGCCGCCAATGGACGTGCCGTGGCCGCCAATGAACTTGGTCATCGAGTGGGTTACGATAGCCGCCCCGTAATCAAAGGGCTTGACCAAATACGGCGAAGCAAGCGTGTTGTCGATGAGAAGGGGAATCCCCTCTCTTCGACCAATGCTCGCGACTTCTTCGATCGGGAACGTGTCGAGCCTCGGATTTCCGAGGGACTCGCCGTAGAACAACTTCGTATTGGGTCGAATCGCATTGCGGAATGCCTCTGGATCGCCGGAATCGACGAAGGTCACCTCGATCCCGCCCTTCGGAAGTGTGTAGTGAAGCTGGTTGTAAGTGCCGCCGTAGAGCGATGCCCCGGCCACGATGTGGTCGCCATTCTCGCAAATCGTCGTGATCGCCATCTGCTGGGCGGCTTGGCCCGATGCCGCGGCAAGCCCGATGCTGCCACCTTCTAGGGTTGTGATTCGCTTCTCGATCACGTCCGAAGTCGGATTCATAAGGCGTGTATAGACGTTTCCAAATTCTTGAAGTGCAAAGAGCCGCGCGGCGTGCGCTGTGTCGTCAAAGACGTAGCTGGTCGTCTGATAGATCGGTACGGCCCGGGATTTCGTAGTTGGGTCCACTTCTTGGCCGGCATGAAGGGCGAGGGTTTCAAAACCGAGAGAATCGCTCATGGTTTCCATTTTAAGCCGGTTGCTCACAAAACTGTTCATTTCTTTCTGATTTGACACTTGCCATCTCTTAACTTGGAGGGACGAACAGTCTGTTCCTGGCATCAGCGATCCATAAAGTCGCCGAGATCCGACGCCTTCTCTATTCGCCCCCTACAGAACCCCGCAAATGTGCCGAGCATTCCAATAAGCCCTCTTTGGCAATTCGCGTCATGACCAAGCTGCTCAAGCACACAGACCTACTTCTCGGCGTCGGCCTCTTGCTGATCGTCGCGATGCTGATCGTGCCTTTGCCGCACTTTATCCTTGACGCCGGCCTCGTGGCCGCCATTGGCGCGTCGGTCATTATCCTGCTGACCGCCGTCAATATCAAGGACCCGCTTGAGTTCAATGTCTTCCCCTCGCTCTTGCTGGTCACCACCCTCTTTCGACTCGCGCTCAGCATCGCGGCGACCAAGCTGATTCTCGGTACCGGCCAAGCCGGGCACGTCATCGAAACCTTTGGCAACTTCGTCATGGGCGGAGACTTCGTCGTCGGCTTCGTCAGCTTCCTGATCCTGATGATCGTGCAGTTCATCGTCATCACGAACGGTGCGGGACGAGTCTCCGAGGTCGTGGCCCGCTTCACCTTGGATGCCATGCCCGGAAAGCAGATGGCGATCGACGCCGATCTCGCCTCGGGCACGATCGATGAGAGCGAAGCGAAGAAACGGCGCAAGAACGTCAAACAGGAAGCTGATTTCTACGGCGCGATGGACGGTGCGTCCAAGTTCGTCAAAGGCGATGCGATCGCGGCGATTCTGATCATCGTCGTCAACATCATCGGTGGCTTCGTTGCCGGATTCATGCGCGGCGAAAGCGATCCGATGACGATCATCAAAACCTATGCCCTGCTAAGCGTCGGTGAAGGTTTGGTTGCTCAGCTTCCCGCCCTACTGATTTCCACCGCCAGCGGCCTCATGGTCACGCGCGCCGGCCAAGATCGCAGCATGGGCGGCGAAGTCGCCCGGCAGTTGGTTAACCAGCACCGCGTCCTCGCCTATGCCGCGGGTGCGCTCGCCGTCTTTGGCTTGATCCCCGG